>NZ_JAEDCO010000001.1 GCF_016294135.1 Methanobrevibacter ruminantium | reverse complement strand
GGAAACTCATAAAAAATACTTTTGCTTATTTAAGAAAATAATTAGATTTAATGAATAGTATGTTTAATTAATAGTAGATTTAATGAATAGTGTATTTTGCTTATTTAAGGATGATTGTACTGATATAGGTGTGAAAATGAGAAATTTAGATTTATCAATTATCATTGTTAATTACAATACATTTAAATTAACAAAGGAGACCATTGATTCATGTTTGGCTGAACCCACTCATTATACCTATGAAATCTTTCTTGTAGACAATAAGTCAACCGATGACAGCTTGGAAAAATTGGAAGACTACTTTAAGGATGAGATTTCAAGAGGAACAGTTAAGGTTATAGCCAACTCCAGCAATGGCGGCTTTGCAAAGGCTAACAATTTAGCTATTGAGCAAGCTGGAGGAGAGTACATTCTCCTTTTAAACTCAGATACGCTTGTAAAAGAAGCTACAATCGACAAATGTATGGATTACATGACTAAAGGCACAAATGCTGATGTCGGTGCATTGGGCTGTAAGGTATCACTTGAAGACGGATCTCTTGACAAGGCTTGCAAACGCAGTTTTCCAAATCCTGCAAACGCTTTCTATAAGCTATTCAATGTTAAGACAAGCAGTGGAAAGGACGATTATAATCTGGATGACCTGGATGATGATGGAGTCTATGAAATCGACTGCTTGGTCGGGGCATTCATGCTTGTTAGAAGAACAGCAATTGATGACATTGGCCTTTTGGATGACACTTTCTTCATGTATGGGGAAGACATTGACTGGTGTTACAGGATAAAGCAGGCTGGATGGAGAATCGTTTACTTTGGTGAAGCTGAAATCATTCACTACAAGGGAGCAAGCAGTGAAGATAAAAAGACCAAAAAGAGAAATCCTAAACTTATTTATGAGTTCTATAGGGCGATGTATATTTTCTATAGGAAGCATTATACCAAAAAGTACAATGTTTTTGTAAACATTGCAGTTTACATTGGAATAGCTGTCTTATTAGTTTTCAATTTAATCCGTAATGCTTTAAGGTCCTGAAGTATCCGCTATTCATAAAGTGGCTGTCAAATGTTTATCAATTGGACATAAAAATTTAGGTAATTTTATAAGCAATATATTTTAAAATTAATATTGTATAATCAATATTGTATAATTAATATTGTATAGAAATGTTTAATTATATAATTAATTCTTATTAATGTAATCAAAAGTAAGGAGTGGTAAAATGATTAAGGAAAATCAAAGAATATTGAATTCATTGCTTGTTGTAATAGATGTTCTTGTAATTCTATTTTCATTGGTTCTAGCTTACTATGTTAGATTTAAAACTACTCTATTCGGTTCTTTAGGAGGATCTTTGCCATTTATTGATTACTTTTTATTTACTGTTTTAGCGATTATTCCAACTTATCTCCTTTTATACTACTTTTTCGGCTTGTATAAGCCATTCAGGAATAAGCCTTCCATACTGTCTGGTGCAGAGGACATAATCAAGGCGGACATAATGGCTTTCATCATCTTGGTAGCTATTTTATTCGTTATCAATCAGCCTGATTTCTCAAGGATCATGCTATTTCTCTTGAGCATATTCGGCATGGTTTTTGCCATTATCGAAAGGGCTCTTGTGGTTTTTGTCTTAAGGTTTATGAGAGTGAACAATCGCAATTTAAAGCATATGCTCATTATTGGGGATAATGATTTGGCATTCAATTTTGCACAGAAAATCAAGTCAAAGACCTATTTAGGATACAGCATTGGCGGTTTCTTAGGAAGAAAAGAGCATTTAGGAAAAACCTTTGAAGGAATAAGATTCATAGGAACCTTTAAAGACTTGTCTGATGTCTTGAAAACCCATAAGTTCGATAGGGTTGTCATAGCTATTCCTTTGGAATACTATTATCACTTGAATGAGATAGTGGATGCATGTGAGGAAGAGGGAATCAAGGCGGAAATCATTCCCGATTATTACAAGTACTTCCCTGCAAAGCCTTCTGTTGACATGCTTGATGATTTGCCAATCATAAATATACGTTATGTTCCTTTAGATGATGCATTCAACAAATTCAAGAAGATCATTGAGGATTATTTTGTAGCTATTGTTGCAATTATAATAACCTCTCCAATCATGCTGATTACAGCTATTGCAATTAAATTGGAATCTCCAGGCCCAATTATCTTCAAGCAGGAAAGAATTGGGTATAATGGAAAGCCATTCATGATGTATAAGTTCAGAAGCATGAAGGTTCAGGATGAGGATGAAGAGAAATCCCAATGGACAACTCAAGACGATCCAAGGAAAACAAGAGTTGGAACATTCATCAGAAAAATGAGTATCGACGAATTGCCTCAATTCTTCAATGTATTGAAAAGGGAGATGAGTGTTGTAGGCCCTCGTCCGGAAAGGCCATACTTTGTTGAGCAGTTCAAGAAGACAATTCCTAAATACATGGTTAAGCACCAGGTAAGACCAGGACTTACAGGTCTTGCACAAGTCAATGGTTATAGGGGAAACACTTCAATTGAAAAGCGTATTGAATACGATATTCGTTACGTAGAAAACTGGAGCTTGGCTTTAGACATTCAAATCATGCTAAAGACTATTTTCAAAAGAGATGAAAATGCATATTAATCATCTTTTTAGTCAATTTCATAATCTTTGAAATTTCAATTATTATTCTATTTTTTTATCTCATTTTAAAATTGTTTCAATCTTGTTATTTTTTAATTAAATTGTTTTTATCACTTAAAATTGCTAAATTAATGCAATTTTGTATTATTTTAATGAAAAAAAGCATATCTTTATATATTTAGTTATTTAATTGATAATTACAGACTTAATTTTTAAAAATTTGCCACATAGATTGAAAGTTTTGAAATTAGAATAAACAAAAAATTTTAATTTGCGATATGTACATAACTTTTATAAGCTACAATGTTTTAATATTTATACTTGAATCCTAATGATTTTCGTTTAAGAATTTAACATGATTTGATAATTATTGTGATTTGTTTATCTAAGAATTTTTTAAAAATTCCAATATTAAAAATATTAAAATAATATAGATTATAAATATATAATTATAATGAATTTAATGATTTGAAAAATAAATTTTAAAAAATAAAATGTTTGATAAATTTTAAGAATCGTTTATTTTACAAATGTTTGTTTTATGATTATTTATTCTTATTTCATTATTTGATTATCTTATATGGTTACATTTTTAAAAAGGCTTTGGGGATTAATGGGCCGTTTTGTTGTCCTTTATTTTTTCAGTTGAAAGGGTACTATTAGTTTTCAAATGCTCTGTCTTAATTATTATATATAGCAAAAATTAAATTATAATTTAACTTGAAAAAATTGTGATAAAATAATGATCATAGTTAATCAACACTTATTTCAAAAAACTTTAAGTGAATGGCAAATTGTCAAATGATCATTATTTTATTTGATTATTTTTACTAAATTTATAATTTAAAAAAAACGAGGGTTTGGTATGGATAAAGAATTTTTCAATGGAATGAATTTAGCTGAAGATATTAGTGAAGAAGATTTCCAATACATTAAAGATGGTTGGGAAAAAGTTCAAGACGCTTTATCAAAAGATGAATTCATAGACAAATTTAATAAATTTAAAGAAGAATACAAAGATGCTTCCTTTTTCAGTGATAAAGATTTCATAGATATGGTGGTAAATCCATTCACTGGTGAGGAAACTAAAGGCGAAACTGTATCTAATTTTGATGTTGACACTCCAAAAACAATTGCTGAAGTTGAACCGGGTCGTCAAGGATTTAGTGTTATTGCAAGAGTAATGTCTATTTCCAATCCGAAATCATTCACTTCAAGAAAAGGAGAGGATGGACAGCTTGCAAATATGCAAATTGCTGATAATACAGGTGAAGTAAGACTTGTTCTCTGGTCTGAAAACATTAAGCATCTCAAGCATATCAGTGAAGGAGACATTGTTGAAATTTCAGAGATTGATTGTAAGGATGGTTTCAGAGGAGGCAAAGAGTTTTCATTACGTCCCAGATCTTTGCTTAGATCAATAGATGAGACAAGTGAAAACTATCCAAACAACATTGCGGAGTTCCCGGTTTATGAAGAAAAAATTGTTTCAATTGCAGATATTGTTCCTGATGAAAAGGTTAGCATTATCGGAAGATTAATCAGGGTTCCTACTCCTCATTCATATGAAAGCAATGGTAAGAAAGGAAAAGTGACTTCACTTGAAATTCAGGATAAGACTGGAAAAATCGCTTACACATTATGGAATAAGGACGTTAAATTAATTGACACTCTTGATTTGAAAGAAGGAGACATTGTCAAAATCCTTAATGAGCAATCCAGAGAAAGAAACGGTGAAATCTCATTATCCCATTGGGACGGTAGAATCCTTAAGGTTGAAGGAGACTATGACATTCCTGAATATGAGGAAAACATCATCAAAATTGGTGGAGCCCAAGAAATCAAGGATGTTACTTTGATAGGTATTGTAACTAAAATCCAAGACACTATCCAATTTGATAGACAGGATGGAACCAAAGGTTTCGTGAAATCAATTGAAATCACTGATGAAACTGGCTCCATAAGAGTCACTCTCTGGGGAGATGACACTAAACTAAAAGTATCCAAAGGAGATATCCTTAAAGTTATGGGCGGTAATATCGAATACGATGATTATGCAACCAGTGGATACAGAGTAAACACCAATTGGAATACAGAATTAAGAGTTAATCCTGAAGAAAATGAAGATTTAGCTGAAAGTTTAAATGAAATTGCAAGTAAATTGGGTCCAATCACCATTAGAGAAGTTCAAGATCATGAAGATGATGGAGAGGAAGTTGATATCATTGGTAGATTAATCACCCTTAACGATTCCCATTCATTCCAAAGGGATGACGGCACTACCGGTTTTGTTCGTTCTGGAGATATTGCAGACTCAACTGGAAAAGTGAGAATCTCATTCTGGGATGAGAAGGCAGAAGCTTCCTATGGCATTGGAAAAGCATATCAAGTTGAAAATGCCAGAACCAGATTAGGAATGTACGAAGTCGAACTTAATGTTGGAAAAACAACTAGAGTGATTGAGCTTACTGATGCTGAATCATCTGATTTGCCTTCATTTGAAGAGTTAGAAGAGCAAATCTATGAAACTAAGAAGATCTTTGATATAGATGAAGATGACATGAACATCAAAGTTGTAGCAAGAATCTTGGAAATTGAGGACACTCGTGAATTCGAAAGGCAAGATGGAACTAAAGGTTTAGTTAGAAACATGACAATCGGTGACGATTCAGGCTTCATACCAGTAACATTATGGGACGATAAGACCAATTTGCCTTATGATATCAATGAGGCAATCAAAATCCAAAATCCACGTATCAACTACAATGATATGAGCAATCGTGTAGAGTTGTCCATAGGCAATTCAACTAATATATTGCAGCCGTCCTACAATGAATTAACCAGTCTTCCAGACATTGAAGAATTGCAAAACATATTGTACACTTCAAAAGACATTGCAGGTCTTGAATTGGAAGATAGAAGCGTAAAAATAAAAGGTACATTCTCAGATCCATTCATAGAAAGGATTTTAATGCCAAAATGTCCTGTCTGTAACCGTACACTTGAAGATGAGGATGAAGAGGAATGTCCTCATTGTGGAAATTATATAGATAAACCTAAATATCTATTGATGCTTCCTGGAAAACTCACTGATGATACTGGCGAAATTCAAGTAACTTTCTTCAATGAATTGGTTGAACAATTATTGGATATGAAACATGATGATATAGTTGCCTTATATGAGGAAAGTGAAGGGGATATTGGATTCTTGGAAACTAAAGCAATGGATCTTGAAGGAAGAACCTTAGAATTGCTTGCTGATGTAACTTACAATAATTATGATGAAGAAATAAGGCTTAGACCTAAAAAGATTTTTAAAAATGAGTTTTAAGCCTTGATTTATAGTATGATGAACTTTAATAAATTTGTTTAATGGGTTGATATTTATGGTAGAACTTGAAGACTTACCTAATGTTGGAGAAAAAACTGCTGAAAAATTAAGAGAAGCTGGTTTTGCTGATATGATGAGATTAGCTACTGCTACTGCTAAAGAATTAGCTGTAAAGGCAGAAATCGGTGAAGGAGTAGCTGAAAAAGTTATTGAAGCAGCACGTAGAGCTGAAAAAATTGATTTTGAAACAGCATTTGATGTAATGGAAAGAAGACGTGATGTTGGCCGTATAACCACTGGAAGTAAAGGTGTAGATGAGTTAATCGGTGGTGGAATCGAAACCCAAGCTATTACTGAAGTTTTCGGTGAATTCGGATCAGGTAAAAGTCAAATTTCTCACGAATTGGCTGTTACTGTCCAATTGCCTAAAGAAAAAGGTGGTTTAGATGGAGAATGTGTATTCATTGATACAGAAAACACTTTCAGACCTGAAAGGGTAGAACAAATCGCAGATGCATTTGGGCTTGACCATGAAGAAGTCTTAAGAAAAATTCACATTGCAAGAGCATTCAACTCTTCTCACCAAATCTTGATGGCTGAAAAGATCAATGAATTGATTCAAAGTGGTGTTAATGTGAGATTGGTCATTGTTGACTCCCTTATGGCACACTTCAGAGCAGAATATGTTGGAAGAGAATCCTTAGCTGTAAGACAACAAAAATTAAACCAACACTTGCATGCATTGCAACAAGTTGCAAATACCTACAATGTTGCAGTTTTCCTTACAAACCAAGTTCAAGCAAGACCTGATGCCTTCTTCGGAAGTCCAACAAAAGCTATTGGTGGACACGTATTAGGGCACGCTTCCACTTACAGAATCTGGTTGAAGAAAGGTTTAGCAGGTAAGAGAATCGCTAGATTAGTAGACAGTCCTCACTTACCGGAAGGAGAAGCTGTATTTAAAGTAACTACTGATGGTATTGTGGACTAAGCAAACTTTTAAAAAATTTGATTAAAACATTTTCACTAATTGGGAGTAATAACTCCTAATTATTTCTTTTTTTATTTTCATTATTTTTTTTCAATTTTACAAAAACTATTTTAACTTATTTTAATAAATTTAATTTATTAACATATTTTATTTTTTTAATTATTGAATTATTTAGTTGGTTGTATGGACTATAGGATTATTATTGTTTCAATCATTGTGATGATATTGGTAGGGACCTTATCTAAAAAGATTGGTCTTTTGAAAGAGGAGGATGTCGAAACACTAAATAATATAGTAATCAATATGGCTCTACCATGTATGATTTTCAATGCTTTGTATACTGCTGATGTTTCCTTGCTTCCAAGATTAAGTATTTTAACAGTTTACATGTTAATAACTAGTTTAATAGTGGGAGTATTAACTTATTTGCTACTTAATTTTTTAGGATGGGACAAGAGGAAAATTTGGAGTCTTGTCATAGTTGTGGTTTTAGGAAACACAGGTTTTTTAGGTTATCCTATCACTCAAGGAATCTTTGGTAATGCCGGCATGATAAGGGCTGTATTCTGTGATATTTCCACTTCAATAATTTTTGTAGTCTTAAGCTTTATTTTGATATTGATTTTTGATGGTGAAATTAAGGTTGGTATTCGAAAGATCTTAACCTTCCTGCCTCTATGGTCAATCATATTGGGAATAACATTCAACATATTCAGTATTCCAATTACCTCTGTCGGGTCTACTGTGGTGACCTATTTGGCAGGGGCTACCATTCCACTCATTATGATATCATTAGGATTGTCCTTAAAGATCGATGGCTTGAAGCATCATTTCAAGGAGGTAGGTTTGGCCTCAATTATAAAATTGATCATTTATCCTTTAATCGCATTAGGAGTATTGTCTTTACTTCACATAACCGGATTTGAACATACTATTGGATTTATTGAAGCTGCTATGTCATCTGCAATGTTGGGATTGGTATTGGCCGTTACCTATAGATTGGATTGGGAACTTACTTCTGATTGCATTTTCACATCCACAGTATTCAGTCTTGTAACAATTCCTATATTCTTAATGTTTATCCTTTAACGAACATTTAATGGATTTTCATCAATTTTTTTACTTATTTTAATTGGCATAATTTCATGGTATTTTGGTGTTGCATAAAAGGTTACACTACTTTTATTATGATTTAGATTAGCTTAAATTTTAAAATAATCTTAATTTATTACTATTTAAGCTTTAAAATTATCAATAATCATTTTTTTAACTTAATAATAACTATTTTTTATTTAAATTAATTTTTAATTGATTAGGACTCTAATTTTTGTTCGGAAATTTTTCAATTTTTAAAGGCTTTTCCACCCTTTTTTGAAATTTTCATTGTATTTTTTTTATTTTTTAGGCTTATCAAAATCTATTTTATTTTCCAATTAAAAGATGTAAATTTATTTTATTTCTTATATAACTCATTATTTAATATTATTTAATTAAAATAATTCTAAATAATCGTTATTTGTTAATTTATCCACCTTTAATCAATTTAAAATTTCTTCATATATATACTTTACTCCTACTTATTTATAGAAACCTTTATATATTCACTTTTTAGAAAAATTAAACTGTCTAATATTTTATATATAATATATTTAAAAAATTAGATCAAATGATTAATCATTTTACTTGTACAAGGTGATTTAATGGCAGAAGAAATTAATAACGAAGAAATTAGAGTGGGAGTATATGTTTGCCACTGTGGTGTAAACGTTGGTGGAGTCGTAAACTGTCCTGAAGTAGCAGAATACGCAAAAACTTTACCTAACGTAGTTATTGCAAAAGATTACAAATACATGTGTTCTGACCCAGGTCAAAGTCTTATTCAAGAAGACATTAAAGAACACAACTTAAACAGAATCGTAGTAGCAGCATGTTCTCCAAGACTTCACGAACCTACCTTCAGAAGATGTGTAGAAGAAGCTGGATTAAACAAGTTCTTATTTGAATTTGCTAACTTAAGAGAACAAGACTCTTGGGTACACATGACCCAACCTGCTGAAGCAACTGCAAAAGCAAAAGACTTAACTCGTATGGCTGTTGCAAAAGCAAGATTATTAGAACCTCTCGAAGCTTCTAAAGTGGCAGTAGACAACAAATGTCTTGTTATCGGTGGTGGAGTAGCAGGTATTCAATCTGCATTAGACTTAGCGGATATGGGATTCAAAACCTACATGGTAGAAAGAAACCCAACTATCGGTGGAAGAATGGGTCAATTAGACAAAACCTTCCCTACCTTAGACTGTTCCATGTGTATTCTCGCACCTAAGATGGTAGACACAAACAAACACGAAAACATTGAATTAATTACTTACGCAGAAGTAAAAGAAGTAGACGGTTACATTGGTAACTTTACTGTAAAAGTTGAGAAAAAACCAAGATACGTTAAAGAAGATGACTGTACTGGATGTGGACAATGTCAAGAAGTCTGTCCTATCGAAATACCTAACTACTACGACGAAGGTGTAGGTATGGTAAGAGCAGCTTACATCCCATTCCCTCAAGCAGTACCTCTCTGTGCAACTATCGACAAAAACTACTGTATCGACTGTGGTCTTTGTGAAACCGTATGTGGTCCTGACGCAATCGACCGTAACATGGAACCAGAAGAAATCGAACTCCATGTTGGTACCATTATTGCAGCAACCGGTTACGACCCATATGACCCAACCGAAAAATACGAATACGGTTACGGTAGATACACTAACGTAATTACCGCAATGGAAATTGAAAGAATGATCAACGCATCTGGTCCTACTGGTGGTCACGTACAAAAACCATCTGACGGTAAAGAACCTAAACGTGTTGCATTCATCCACTGTGTTGGTTCAAGAGATGAACAAATCGGTAAATCCTACTGTTCAAGAGTATGTTGTATGTACTCCATGAAAAACGCTCAATTATGTATTGACCACGAACCTGACACTGAAGTAACCTGTTACTACATGGATATCCGTTCATTCGGTAAAGGATTCGAAGAGTTCTACAAAACTTCCCAAGAAAAATACGGAATTGAATTCATCAGAGGACGTCCTGCTGAAATCATCGAAAACGATGACTTAACCTTAACTGTAAGAGCAGAAGACACCTTACTCGGAAAAGTAACTGAATACACCTACGACTTAGTTGTATTATCTGTAGGATTAGAACCTCCTAAAGGATCTAACGAACTCAGACAAACCTTAGGTTTATCCAGAACTTCCGACGGATTCTACATGGAAGCTCACCCAAAACTCAGACCTGTTGACACTTTAACTGACGGTGTATACATTGCTGGTGTAGCACAAGGTCCTAAAGATATTCCTGACGCAGTAGCACAAGGATCCGCAGCAGCATCTAGAGCAGCTATCCCAATGGCTAAAGGTGAAGTAGAAATCGAACCTATTACTGCTGACACTGATAGTACTGTATGTGGTGCATGTGAAGTATGTGTAGAATTATGTCCATTCGGTGCTGTAAGTATTGAAGGTGAAGGCGCAGACAAACACGCAGCTATTAACGTTGCATTATGTAAAGGATGTGGTACCTGTGTAGGTGCATGTCCGTCTGGTGCTATGAACCAAAACCACTTCAAAACCGAACAAATTATGGCACAAATTGCAGCAGCTCTCGAAGATGTTGCAAAATAGATTAAGAGATTTATTCTCTTTTTCTTTTTCTTTTTTTTTTAAACAATTTTTATTTGTTCGTATATTTATCAACGTTTTTTTTAAGATTATTTTTCTTATAGATTTTTTTCAAAAATTAGGATTCCTTTTTCAAAATCTATATAAAATTCATCATCTAAATTCAAAAAACATAAAAAAATAATATAAATTATAATATATTTAATAAAAAGTTTTATTTAATTAAAAAATTATATTATATATTAATAAGAATTTTATAAGATTATATTTTTTAGATTTTTAGATTTTTTTTTTATTATGCTTCTGATTTTTATAAACTTTTAAAATTTTTAATATTTTATCAAAAAGATTTAATTTATAATTATATTATATGATTACAATTTTTAGAGAATATAGGTGTTATGATTATGTATCAATATGAAGAAGATATGAATAAGATTTATGACTTGATGAGAGTTCATAATGACTGGATGAGAGACAGCGTTAACCTTATTGCAAGTGAAAATACCACAAGTAATGCTGTTACAACTGCAATGGCTTCTGATTTGGCTCACAGATATGCTGAAGGACAAGCTTACGAAAGATTATACCAAGGATGTACTTACATTGACCAAATTGAAGACATTACAAAACAATTATCATGTAAAGTTTACGACTGTAGCTATGCAAACGTTCAACCAGTTTCTGGAGTAACTGCAAACCTCGCTGCTTTCTTCGGTTTCGCTAAAGCTGGAGACAAGATGATTGCTATGAACATTCCTTTTGGAGGACACATTTCCCATGCAAATGTTAGTGCAGCAGGTATTAGAGGATTAAAAACTTTAGAACATCCTTTCAATCCAGAAGTAATGAACATTGATGTTGATGCATTGAATAAAATGATCTTGGAGGAAAAACCAAAAATCATTCTCTTTGGAGGAAGCTTATTCTTATTCCCACACCCTGTATCTGAAGTTGTAGATGCAGCTAACGAAGTGGGAGCAACCATTATGTACGATGGTGCTCACGTGCTTGGATTGATTGCAGGTAAACAATTCCAAGATCCTTTAAAAGAAGGAGCTGAAGTTCTTATGGGAAGTACCCACAAGACTTTCCCAGGTCCTCAAGGAGGAATCATCTTATCCGATAAGAAAAATGAAAAATTGATTGACAATGCTGTATTCCCTGGTGTAGTAAGTAACCACCACTTACACCATTTAGCTGGTTTAGGTATTGCTACCGCTGAAATGTTAGAGTTTGGTGAAGATTACGCTAAACAAACCATCAAAAACGCTAAAGCATTGGCTGGTGCTCTCGCTGAACAAGGATTCAATGTAATGTGTGAAGACTTAGGATACACTGAATCTCACCAAGTGGCTATGGATGTAAGAGATGTCAAAAGAGCTACCATCTTAGCTAAGGAATTAGAGCAAAACAACATCATTCTTAACAAAAACCTCATTCCTGGTGACAATGTAAATGACAGTGATGACCCATCTGGTATCAGAATCGGTACTCAAGAAATCACCAGAAGAGGAATGAAAGAAAATGAAATGGAAGAAGTAGCTGAATTTATCTGGAGAGTTGCTGAAGGTGACAAAGTAGACATCAAGGATGAAGTAACTGAATTCATGTCCGGGTACAGAACCATTCACTACGCTTTCACAGAAGAAGAAGGATACAAGTTCATTGAACATATATAATCCAAGCTTTTTGAGCCTTCGGCTCAAAAACCTTGACCAAAACTTTTTCCAAACTTTTAGAAAAAGTTTGATCAAAATATTTTCACTAGTTGGGAGTAACTTCTCTTAACTTTTATTTTTTCATTTTTTTAAATCTATTTTTTGGAGATATTTTATGAAAATAGGATGGGCTTTTACCGGTGCAGGACATTTGCTTAAGGAAAGCGTTGAAGCTATGGAAGAATTGGCTAAAGACAATGATTTGACTGTCTTTTTATCCCAAGCTTCTGAAGAAGTTTTAAAAATGTATGGGCTCTATGATAGGGTAGTTGCTGTAACCGGTGGAAGGTATAACGAACTTGCAAGCGATTCCAATCAAAAATTCAGCTTCCCAATTACTGGCAGGCTTTCACTTGGAAAATATGATTTGCTTATCGTATCACCTACTACTGCAAACACAGTTGCTAAGATAGTTCATGGAATTTCAGACACTCTTGTTACCAATGCTGTTGCACAAGCTGGAAAAGGCAGGGTAAGAACTCTTATGGTTCCTGTAGACATTGAACCAGGAGATGTTGAAACAATATTACCATCAAAGCTTGAAAAGACAAAATGCCAAAACTGTGATGAGTGTGAGGCAGCTTTAGCTTGTCCAAATGGTGCAATCATTCCTCACGCGGAAATTGATCTATTGAAATGCATTGGCTGTGGAACCTGTAATGACATTTGTCCATATGATGCGGTTTCAACAGGAAAAATCATAACTATGCATATGAGAGAAATAGATATTGAGAACACTCAAAAACTCCAAAAAATGGAGGGAATCGAGATTTTCGACACTCCTCAAAGTCTTTTGGATAGTTTAGATTTATAATTTCACTATCCATTAATTTTTATCCATTTAATTTTATTTTATATATTTTCTCTATTTCATCACCTATTTTTAACAATAATTAATTAAACTTCAACTCTCATTTTATTTCTATTTCATCACCTATTTTCAAGCAATCATTGAATTCTCTTCTATCAAATTCCACTATATATTTTGCTGGTTTTTTAGGAACATAACAATTCCATGGCTTCAATTCAGATATTTCGTAAACTGCATTGCTTTTGTCTATAAAAACTAGTACTATCTCAAATCTCATGAAAAAGCTATGGATTGAAGATCTTTCCTTCTTATTTATTTTCTCAGGAATTTCAAACAGTAGTGGAACTTTAGCATTTTTTTTAAACATCAGTCCCATTAAACGACTAAAAAAAGTATTGGCTATCTTAATCTCAGCAATTTTTTCATTTGAATTTTTAAGTGTAATTGACTTCAAATTTTTATCCGTTTCATTATTCTTATTTTCCAATATTTCTATCATAACTCTATTATTTTCTATTTATTTTGAATATTTATAAATATTTTCATTATTAAAATGTTTATTATACTTTAAAATCAATTTAACAAGTATATTGTTGTTTTTTAATTTCACCATTATATTACAATTATAATGTAATTATTATTTTTATAAATATTATTAATAATAAAGTTTATTTACATTCAAAATAAGAAATATATATCATAATAATATATATTCTATATATTTTGTTTCAATTTATTAAAATCATTAAGATAATCTATTTATCTTAAATTTTTATGATATTTACCATTTTAATAAATTTAAAAAATCACATTTATTAGGAGAATCGATATGCCGTTAAAAGAGGCAGATAAAAACTATGACTTTAAGAAAATAGAAGAAAAGGTCCAAAACTTTTGGGCAGATTCTGACATATATGAAAAGACTAATAAGCTACGAGCTAATGGTCCACAATATTCCTTTTTAGATGGGCCACCATATTGTAGTGGAAAAATCCATTTAGGTACTACCTGGAACAAGGTTATTAAGGATACCTTATTGCGTTACAAGTCCATGAATGGATTTAGCTTAAGAAGACAAGCTGGATGGGATACTCACGGATTGCCTATCGAACATAAGGTAGAGCAATTGTTAGGCATTGAATCCAAGCAGGAAATTGAGGAAAAATACGGCATTGACAACTTTATTGACAAATGTAAGGAATTTGCAATGGAAAATAAGGTTGCAATGACTGAACAGTTCAAAAGCTTGGGAGTTTGGATGGATTGGGATAACCCTTATATGACCTTGGATCCTAAATATATGGAATCCGCTTGGTGGACATTGAAGAAAACCCATGAAAAGAATTTGCTTACCCGTGACCAAAGGGTAATCAGCTGGTGTCCTCACTGTCAAACTGCACTTGCTGCAGCTGAAATTGACTATACTGAAGGAGATGACCCTTCCATTTATGTACGTTTCCCATTAAAGGAAAACTTCTTAACTGAAGAAAACTGTGATGATTTTGAAGCTTTAGCTGATTTAAGACAATCTTTCTTGGTATGGACAACCACTCCTTGGACACTTCCTGGAAACTTAGCTATTTGTTTAAATGAAGATTTCGATTATTCATTCGTTAAGGTAGATGAAAGATTAAATGAGAGTGAAGAAGAAATCCTCATCATAGCAAAAGAGCTCTTGGAAACTGTTTTAGGCCCAATTGAAGTTATTCACAAAAACAAATTGCCAAATCCTAAATACGATCCTGAAGATGAAGAGTCAAAAGAGAAAAAATACATCATAGAGGAAGAGAAAGAAGTGATGTATGAAATCATCAAGACTGTAAAAGGCTCAGAGCTTTTAGGTTTATCTTATGTTTATCCTTTAGCGGAGCAAGTACCTAAACAAATGGGAATTGAAGCTGAAAATAAATTGGTGCACACCACTTTCCATGGAGACCATGTTGAATTAGGTGAAGGTACCGGTTTTGTACACACTGCTCCTGGACACGGTCCTGAGGACTTCGAAATCGGTCAAAAAGTAGGACTTCCTATACACTGTCCAGTGGATGAAGCAGGATGTTTCACTGAAGAGGGTGGTATCTATGCTGAAGGCTTTACCAAAGACTTGAATGACACCATTATTGCTGATTTAATTGCTCAAGATTTAATGTTTAAGCATGATACAATCAACCACAGATACGGTGTCTGTTGGAGATGTAAGACTCCTATTATTTACTTAGCTACTGAACAATGGTTCATTAAAGTACCTGAAATCAAGGAAAAAATGCTCTCTGAAATTGATAGAGTGGAATGGGTGCCTAAATGGGCTGGTGAAGGAAGATTCCATGATTGGGTAGCTAATGCTAAGGACTGGACCATTTCAAGACAAAGATACTGGGGTATTCCAATACCTATTTGGATTTGTCCTGATTGTGGTGAAATCAAGGTAATCGGTTCAGTTGAAGAGCTTAAAAATGAATCAATCAATGAAATCACTGCAAGTGATGAAGATTTAGTACACAGACCTTATGTTGATGAGGTATTGATTAAATGTGATTGTGGTTGCGATTCACCAATGAAACGTATTCCTGATGTATTAGATGTATGGATTGACTCAGGAGTAGCAGGTTGGGCAGCTTTATACTACCCTCGTGAAGAGGAAATGTTTAATAAATGGTATCCTTATGACTTTATTTGTGAGGGACACGACCAAACCAGAGGATGGTTCTATTCCCAATTAGGAACTGGTGTAATCGCTTTGGACCAAGCTCCATATAACAAGGTTTTAATGCACGGATTCGTATTGGACGAAGAAGGTAAAAAGATGAGTAAATCCTTAGGTAATGTAGTTCAACCTGAGGAAGTAATTGAAAAGTATGGTGCAGATGTATTAAGATTCTACCTTTTATGGGCTTGCAAGCCATGGGATGACCTTAAGTTCGTATGGGATGAATTGAACAATGTCAAAAAGATGTTCAATATCTTCTGGAACGTATATGTGTTCTCAACCACTTATATGGCTCTTGACGAATTCGACCCTGCAAAATGCATAGTTGATGGTCCTGATGCAAATGTCACTTTAAGAAATGAGGACAAATGGATCTTGTCCCGTGTAAATTCACTTGCAAAAGAAGTGGGTGAAGCAATCAATGATGTGCACTTCCACTTAGCTACAAGAGCAATCAACAATTTCATTCTTGAAGACTTAAGCAGATGGTATGTGAGATTGATTAGAGGAAGAACCTGGGTGGAAAGCGATGACCCAGACAAATTAGGTGCATACTATTCACTTTACACTACACTTAATACCTTAATCCATTTAATGGCTCCAATTACTCCTCACTTATCTGAAGAGGTATATGAAAACTTGGTTAAAAACTTGAATGCTGAAGCTGTAGAAAGTATTCATATGGATGATTGGATGTATGACGAATCATTAATCGATAATGAACTCGAAGCTAAGATGGATAATGTTAGAGATGTCATCGAAGCATCTGCAAGAGCTAGAGATGTTGCAAGATACAAATTAAGATGGCCTGTAAGTGACATCACTGTTGTATCACAGGATGATGAAGTCTTGGAAAGCATATCCTCACTTGAAGATATTATTAAAGATCAATCCAATACAAAAGAGGTTATTACAGCTACTGAATTTGAAAACCTTACATTTATTGCAAAACCTAATCTCAAAACCTTAGGTCCAAGACTTAAGGGAGATATGGGAATTGTACAAAAATTCTTCGCACAAGCTAAAGCAGATGGAACAGGAAATTCCATTAAGGATAGCTTAGATTCTACTGGCAAGTATGTTGTCAGAGGAGAAGATAGGGAAGGCATTTTAAAAGAAATTGAACTCTCTGCAGATGATGTTCTTTATGAAACTGAGCTTCCTGACGATGTTGTAAGTGCAGAATTTGCTGGAGGAAACGTATTCGTAAATACTAAAATCACTCCAGAAATCTTATCTGAAGCTATGGCTCGTGAACTTATTAGAAGAATCCAAGACATGAGAAAGGACATGGACTTGGATGTTGAGGCTAATGTCGGTGTTATGGTCAATACCAATGCTGAATTCAAGGAATTGGTTGAAAAGCAGTCTGATTTAATAAGTGAAGAGGTAAGAGCTAAGTCACTTGTAATATTTGATGGTGAAGCTTGTGAAGTATGTACACTTAAAGGTACAGAAGAGAATGTGGATGAGGATATTTCCGTTGAATATTCAAAAGAATGGATTATTGAAGATAACAAAGTGATAATTTCTGTTGTTAAACTTATCTAAGGTGTTTTTATGACTTTAACAGATTCTGAAGTAAAATATATTGAAGGAATTCTTGGAAGAGAAATGAACGAATTGGAAGAGGGAATGTTAGATGTAATGTTCTCTGAGCACTGTTCATATAAAAGTAGTAGGCCAATTTTAAAATTGTTCCCTACTGAAGGAGAAAACATAGTTTTAGGGCCTGGAGATGATGCAGGTCTTGTATCCATTACAGATGAATATGCTCTTGCTGTAGGTATGGAAAGTCATAATCATCCTTCAGCTATTGAGCCTTATGGTGGAGCAGGAACTGGTATTGGAGGAATATTGAGAGACATTATCTCTATGGGTGCAATGCCAATTGCACTTCTGGATAGTTTACGTTTCGGCCCACTTGAAGACCAAAAGTCCAGATACTTGTTTGAGCATGTTGTTGAAGGAATATCTGACTATGGTAATAGGGTAGGTGTTCCAACTGTTGCTGGTGAGATTGAATTTGATGAGTCCTTCAGAACCAACCCTCTTGTAAACGTATTGTGTGCAGGGCTTGTTAAAAAGGACGAAATCGTAATGGCAGTTGCTCCAAATATTGGAGATGTTTTCTTGCTTATGGGTGGAACCACTGGTAGAGATGGTATTCATGGAGTAACCTTTGCATCTGAGGAGTTAACTTCCAACTCTGAAACCGAAGACCGTCCTGCTGTGCAAGTTGCAGACCCATTCACTAAAAAGAGAGTGCTTGAAGCTTCACTTGAAATCCTTGAAAAAATCGATTGTTCCGGTGTAAAGGATTTAGGTGGTGGAGGTCTTACCTGCTGTGTTTCAGAACTTGTGGACAAGTCTGGAAACGGTGCAGTTGTAGACCTTAGGGCTATTCCTCTTCGTGAAGAGGGAATGACCCCTTATGAAATTATGCTTTCAGAATCACAAGAACGTATGATTTTTGTCATCAACCCTAAAGATGTTGAATTGGCTCAAGCTATCTGTGACAAGCATGAGATTCCATCTGCAGTGATCGGTGAAGTTACTGATGGAAACCATATGCTTGTAAAGGATTTCGATGCAGAAGTGGAACTCCAAACATTATGTGATGTTCCAACTATTCTTTTAGCGGATCCACCTTCACTTGATAGGGAAATGAGAGAACCTGCTAAACCAACCGATTTGGTTGAAGTGGTTGATGGTCCAATAGATGAATCATTGATTAAAGTATTGTCCTCCCCTAACATTGCAAGCAAGGAATGGGTTTACAAGCAATATGACCATGAAGTTCAAACCAGAACTGTAGTAAAACCTGGTGATGATGCAGCTGTATTGCAAATTGATGATGAAACCGCTGTTGCAATTACTGCTGATTCCAATACAATCCACACTAAATTGGCTCCATACGATGGTGGAGCAGGAAGTGTTGCAGAAGCAATCCGTAATGTAGTTTCAATGGGTGCTAAACCTTATGCTGTTGTAGATTGTCTAAACTTCGGTAACCCTGAAACTCCTGAAATCCTCTGGCAATTCAAGGAGTGCATTAAGGGAATGTCTGACATTGCAAGGAAATTCGAAGCTCCTGTAATCAGTGGAAATGTAAGTTTCTACAATGAAACAGAAGGTATTAAAATCAACCCAACCCCTTCAGTAGGGGTAATCGGTGTTGAAAAGCTTTCAAGCATCAGAACACTTCCATTCAAGGAAGAAGGGGATAAAATCATCATTATCGGTAAAACCTATGATGAAGTTGAAGGTTCCGAATACCACAGAGCTGTACATTCTCTTGAACAAGGGGATGCTCCTAAAATCAGAATCGATGATGAATTGGCATCTGCAAACACCATTCTTGACTTAATTGAAAATGATGGGGATTATGTAAAATTCCTTGAAGGCGAAGATGAACTTGCAATAACCGCTACCCACGATGTCTCTGCTGGTGGAATAGCTATTGCTTTATCTGAAATGGCTATGAGCGGCAAACTTGGTTGTGAAGTTGACATTAGCAAGGTTCCAGCTGAAGAGGGCATCAGTGACAATAACTTGTTGTTCTCTGAATCCCATGCAAGATTTATCATAACCGTAAGTGCTGATAAGGCAGATGAAATACTCGATTCCATTGATGTGGATGCTGCAATTATCGGTGAAGTCAAGGGAGATTCATTAGTCATTAAGAAAGATGATGAAACCATTGTAGATTTAGCTGTAGCTGACTTGGATGATGCTTATCATGGTGTCATTGAAAAGTACATGGCTTAATTTATAATATTTATCATTTCTTTTATTTTTTTATTAAAAATTTAATCTTATTTATTTTATTAGTTTATTTATTAGTTTATTAATTTATTTTATGGACGATAATATGAAGTTTATATCAAATTTAATTCCATTGGAAGACGCTTTAGCTAAAATTGATGAGAATCAAAAGCTTATGGATACAGAAAAGATACATTTAAAAGATTCTCAAGGTAGAGTTTTAGCTCATTCCATTTCCTCTTATCACAATTCCCCTCCATTTGACAAATCTGCTATGGATGGATATGCTGTGATTGCAGAGGACACCTTTGGAGCTTCCAATAATGTCATTAAAGAATTAAAGATCATTGATAGGATTGGAGCAGGGGATTTTTCAGATAAAACCTTATCCAATGGTGAAGCTATTGTTATAGCAACCGGTGCACCTATTCCGGATGGCGCAAATGCTGTTTTAATGAAGGAATTCACCTATGAAGATGGTGATAATTTAGAGATTCATTCACAAGTGACTCCTGGTGAAAACATTTCTCCAAAGGCTGAAGACATTGCTGAAGGAGATGAATTGTTAGGTGAAAATGTTTTAATCAGACCACAGGAGATGGGATTGATTGCTTCAGCAGGTCACAGTGAAGTTGAAGTTTACAAAAAGCCAAGAGTTAAATTGCTAATAACAGGTAATGAATTGGTTGAACCTTCTCCAGAGCTTGATAAGGCTAAAATAATTAATTCCAATCAATTCAGCATTGCTGCATTGATTAGAAGTGCAGGAGCTATTGTGGATATAGGACATGGTGCAGATGACTTTGATGCAGTTAAGGAAGCTATTGATAAAGCAACTAATGAATATGATGTAGTCATCACCACTGGAGGAACAGCTATCAGTAAAGGTGATGTGGTTGTTGAAGCTGTAGAGGAATTAGGCGAAGTCCTATTCCACGGTGTTGCAATGAGGCCAGGCAAACCTGTAGGTGCTGGTATAGTAAATGGCACACAAGTATTCATGCTTTCAGGTCAACCAGTAGCTGCTATGGGTCAGTTTGATATAATTGCAAGGCATTACCTATTTAAAATGCAAGGACTCGATTATTCCCATAAAGTGATTAATAGGGTATCCAAAACCAAAATACCCTCCTCTCTTGGAAGAACAGATTATATTCGTGCAGTAGCTGATGACACTGGCGTTCATCATGTATTGAATAGAGGTTCTGGTATCATCAGATCAATGGTAGAGGCAAATTGTTACATTATCATTGATGAAAACCATGAGGGAATTGAAAAAGGAGATGAAGTTGACTTGATCTTCTTCAATGATATGGCATGGCCTAGCCTTTAGAGATTTAAAATTTAATTTTTTTAAATAATCTTATATTTTTTATATTTTAAAAAAAGAATTTAGATAAGAATTATAAACCTTATCTTTGCTATTTTTAGGATTTATTGTTTATTTAATTTTTTTATTTCTTTATTTTTTATTTTAATAGATTCTAATTAATCTATTTTTGATTATCTCTAAGTTAACGACTTCTTTTTCCTAATCTATAGAATAAGTAGTAGGCAAAGTAGTCATCATGATTATTTCTGCTGTTCAAGCTTCCTTGAGCATATCCATTATTATAACCTTGGTCATAGGCAGATTGCTCTTCAGCTTCTTTTTGCTCTTCAATATACTCATCTTGAAGATTGTTTAACTTTTCATTGAATTTTTCTTTAGTGAACTTTGATTTAGGACTAAAGGAAACAATCTTCTTCATTGTATCATTAACATCGTTTCCATCATAGCTCAATGCATAGAATGTCTTGTTTGATTCAAAGTAGAGATAGGTTACGTCATGGTCAACTATGCTTCTATGGCTGTAATAGGCAACTGCATGATGGCCGTCAATTTCCATCTCTTCAACGTCATAAAGTTCATCAAGTGTGGATTCGTATCCATAGTTGTTTTTAAGGGACTTGTCATCTTCCAAAGCTACAAGCCCAAATGTGAATACATTTGTCTTAACATAGTTTCCTCCAGATTCGCTTCCTCCCCCATACTCTGGAGGAATCTGAAAATTGGTGTTGTATACAGTTATATTCACCCAATCTGAAGTGTCCACATCACTTTTTTCAGCACTTGTTGCGCTAATGGCCAAAAGCGCTATAATCCCAATTACACATGTTAAAAAAATTATTTTTTTATTCATGTTTTATTCTATTCTCTTCATGTCTTTTAAAAATTTCTAAAATGAGTACTTTTTTATATTATGAAAACTTAATAATATTATTCAAATAAATAAAAATTTATTCAAAAAATCTTATTAAAGAATAATTTTTTATAATATTTTAAACTTTTAAAAATCTTTATTGTGTTATTATGAACGGTATATATTATTATGTGATAGCTTTCATTCTCATATGGACTATTGCAATTGTATTTAAAAACCAGCTTACAGACCATGGAGTTGAAGTTAATTTTCCTATTTTGATGTGGAGAACACAAAGGTTAAGAGGTTTTATAGATAGATTGGCCAATCGTGCTCCAAGATTTTGGAAATGGTACATGAATTTAGGAATCGTTATCTCAACCGGATTCATGATTTTAATGGCTGGTGCCTTGGTCTATTCATTAAAGACATTGGTGGATGCTCCTACAGTTAGTTTAGTCGTTCCAGGAGTTGAAGTCCCAGGCTCCCCTATATTCATTCCATTGCTTGCTGGACTTATTGCTATTGCAACAGTTCTGATAGTTCATGAATTCAGTCACGGAATCTTATCAAGAGTGGAAAAAATCAATATAAATTCAATAGGGCTCTTGTTGTTTGCGATTATTCCCGGGGCTTTTGTAGAACCTGATGAAGAGGAATTGAATGAATTAAGCCGCCCAGCCAAGATGAGAATTTATGTAGCAGGGTCTATGGCAAATTTAACCTTAGCAGCTATTGCAATGATTATCATGATGGTCATTTCTTCATTTATCGTGCCTATGGTGTTTGAAGATGATGGGGTTGTCATTAACAGATTGACTTCAGATGGAAATGCCATTAATCATATGTCTGAAGGGATGGTAATCAGATCAATAAATAATCTCACTGTAAATGACATGGCGTCTTTTCAGAAAGCTACAAATACCTTAAAGCCAAATGAAACGGTTAATATTCACACGGATCAAGGAGATTACAGTTTCCAATTGAAATCAAATCCTATGAACAGATCCTTAGGCTTTATGGGAGTCCAAGTCAATACAAACAACGTTATTGCAGATGGCTTTGACAATCAGTTCTACACTCCTTTATTATGGATTTTAATGCCTTTAAGTGAGTTATTGTTTTGGATTTATTTCCTGAATTTTGCTATCGGCACTTTCAACTTGCTTCCAATGAAACCTTTGGATGGAGGTCATTTGCTTGAAAATCTCTTGTCCTACATAATGCCTGAAAGCGCTTATAAGCCAATTGTAACATTCATGTCTTTCTTTATGGGAATAATTATTGTGGTTAGTCTGGTTGTCGGAGTGGTTGGACCCCCATTCTAATGTAATTATCATTTTTATTTCCATTTATTTTTTCAGTGGTAATTTTGTTCGTATTCTATCAAACCAAAACTTTATATATGTAGAAAAACATATAAATAGATGTTTAAGCATTTACGAACTAATATTACTTTAGTTAAGAAAATATGCTGAAATGTAATACATAAGATTTTATGTATTAAGATTATTCAATTAAATATTTTGAGGAATTGAAATGAAAGCAAAAGCACAAAAAATAGGTGATGGAGTATACTGGATTGGTGTACTTGACTGGGACTTAAGATCTTACCACGGATACACTTTAGATGGAACCACTTACAATGCTTACATTGTATTTGGTGAAAAAGTAGCTATTATTGATAACGCATATCCTGGAAAAACTGAAGAAATGATGGCTCGTATCGAAGACGCATTTGAACAAGAAGGTAGAGAAATGAAAGTAGACTACATCGTTCAAAACCACGTAGAAAAAGATCACAGTGGTGTCTTATACGACTTATGGAAAAAATTCGACGCACCAATTTACTGCAGTAAGATCGCTCAAGGCGGATTACTCAGACACTACCCTAAATTAGAAGGTGCAGATTTCAACATCGTAGGAACTGGAGATGCACTTGACTTAGGCGGTAAAACCTTAGCATTCTTAGATGCTTTCTTGCTTCACTGGCCTGACAGCATGTTCACCTTACTTGCAGAAGATGGAATCTTATTCCCTAACGATGCATTCGGTCAACACTTATGTTTCGCTAAAAGATTTGACACTGACATTCCAGAAGTTGTACTTATGGATGCAGCACAAAAGTTCTACGGTAACTTAATTACCCCATTATCTAAAAAAGTACTTAATAAATTTGATGAAATCATTGAATTAGGCCTTTTAGAACAAGTTAAAATGATTGCTCCTTCTCACGGTCAAATCTGGACTGACCCAATGAAAATCATCGGTGCTTACAGTGACTGGGCAACCGGTAAGAGAGCAGAAGACAAAGTAACCATTGTTTACGATACCATGCACTACTCTACCCAAAAAATGGCTCACGAAGTTGCTGAAGGAATCATTGCAGAAGGATACGATGTGGAAATGTACTTCTTGCATGAAGATGAAAGAAGTGAAATCGTAAAAAGCATCTTAACCAGTAAGGCAGTTGCTTTTGGTATTCCAACCATCAACGATTTCCCATTCCCAAGCATTGGTGACATCATTTACTACTTGAAAGGTCTCCACTTCAACAGAACTGGATTCAAAAGACCTGCTGTTACCTTCGGTTCCATGGGAGGAAGAGGTGGAGCTGTAGAATTCATCGCAAACGAACTCACTGAATGTGGATTCGAAGTTCTCGACCAACAGGAAATCTACTACGTACCTGATGGAGAAGACGATGACACCAGCTTCAAATTAGGTCAAAAATTAGTTGAAGAAGCTAAAAAATTAGAACTTTAATTTCAGATCTTGATGATTTGAATTAAGTATTTGTAAGAAATATTAATTATTGTAAAAAATTTTTAAATTCATTTCTTATGAATACACTTTTTTATTTATTTTCAAAACTCTCTTAACATATGTTATTTTTTTAAATTTGTTCGTATTTTTTCCCTATTTTGGATATTTTATAACGAATGTTCGTATTTTTTAGTAAAAAACCACATAATTTTTAAAAACTATTCGTACTAAAATCTAAGATAATAAAACATTTTGTAAACATAAGAACAAGTATATATGTAAGAAAGTTTATACTATAATTATCAAACAATTTTTGTTTATACTGTTTAAGATTTTTTATAAATCTTAAAAAATTTTATACAGAATTATATAATATTAAAGATTTTTATTTTTTGAGGGTTTATTATGGAAAATGAAGAAAAGACTATCAGACCAAAAGCAATTCAAATTTTTGCAAAGGCTCCTGGTGAGCTTGGTGTAAAGGTAGTTAAAAGTCCAGTGAAATTAACAATTCTTTCAATGTTGAAAGACACTGATATGGAATTTGACGAAATTGTTAAAAACACTGGAAAATCCAAATCTACCATTTCCGTTCATTTGAAATCATTAAGGGAAGATGGAATCGTAAGTTACAGATTCGATGCAAACGATCACAGAAAGAAAATCTTCTTCATCAATTCAAAATTCTTAGGTGAAGTCCAATCAGGAGATGAAAAGGAATTGGAAGAAAGACAAGCTGAATTCTTGGTTAAAAATATCATGGATGTAGACAACTTCAAGTTCTCTTTCCTATTGTTCCATACCTTGAGATCTAACTTAATTCAAGAAGGAATCAACATAAACCCTGTATTAAACCAATCAGGTAAGAATATTGGAGCAGCAATGTATGAAAAGCTTTATGAAGAAGACATCAACAAGTTCTGTAACAATATCATTCAATTCTGGGATGACAATGGTTTAGGCAAACTCGAAATAGAATTGGGAGATATCATTAACATTACTGCTTATGAATGTTTCGAATGCAGTTTGCTTCCTAAAAAAGGTAAACCAACCTGTTACTTAGATGCAGGTATTTTTGAAGCATTATTCTCAAACTATCTTAAAAAGGATGTTGACGTAACTGAAGTTAAATGTTTCACCATGGGTGATGACTGCTGCAATTTTTTAGTGGAATCCCCAGATGGGGAAGCTTTCGCTTTCTAAATAATTAATTTTTTAATTAATTATTATTTTTTTATTTTTTTCATTCAGTTTACATTTTTCTGCTGTTTTTATTTTTTCATTTTATTTTTTCTATTTTCACTGATTCTTCTATTTTAATTATAATTTTTCGATTTGATTGGAATATTGCATTTAAAAACAGATATAACAACTTAAAATCAATTTTTTATAATAAATATTACCTTTCACTCGCTCTTTCTAAAACCTTTTTATATAACTTAATCCTAATATAATTGTAATGTCAGACTCATTATTTTGTCCCAATTGTGGGATGCTTAAGAAAAATTGCGTATGTGGAAAATACGTTGCAGATAGAACAAAAAAGCCTTATGTGAAAAAGGAAAAGAAGAAAGGGGGCACTTTTTTCAGTAATCCTAATAATTCCAAAAGCTCTTCTTCAAGCAATAAAAAATCTACAGGTGCTAAAGGGATTTATCAATATGAAAATCGTAAACCTCTAACTGTTAGTGAGGATTTGGATGTTCCTAATGCAGAGATTTATGATATTGCAGAGCATGATCTTCCTCAAGATGTTATTGATAAATTAAAAGAGGAATATCCTGAAATTCCAGAACAGATAATCGAGAATTTTCCATTTGAACAGCCAAGGGAAGGCCAACTGGAGATTATTGCAGATATTGAAGAGGCAATTTCAAAAGGATACAAATACATCATCTTGGAAGCAGGTACCGGAACAGGAAAATCAGCTATTGCCTCCACATTGGCCCGTATGTATGAATCTGCATATATTTTGACAATGACAAAGCAGCTTCAAAAGCAATATGCAGATGAGTTTGATTTTCCTCTTGTAAAGGGAAGAGGCAACTTTGACTGTTTAAAGGATGGATTTGAAGTTACCTGTGATATGGGGGCTTGTAAAACAGCACCAAAATCCTCTAAGTTCTTCTGTCCTTATGGAATAAGCAAAAATCCAACATTAACTGGAGAATTGGCTTTCCAGGATTCCTTTGGAAGTGATGTCTTCTTCCAAACAACTGATCACTGTAAATACTGGCAACAAAAGGCAAATGCAATCAATTCCCCAATAACCTTGATGAATTATGACTATGCCATATTGGAATTGAATTATGTAAAGCACTTCGGAAAAAGAAGCCTATTGATTCTTGACGAGGCACATAACATTGAAGACAAGTTAATGAGAACAATGGAGATTAATTTATACAATCGCCAGCTTGAAAAGGACATCAAGAAAGTCATAAGTCCGCAAACTCTGAAAAGTGCTGAAAAAGGCGAATGGATAATGGAAATTGATGCAATTCAAGGCCATTACTCAGATATTGAAATAAAGGATTTGCCAACTAATAATGCAGATAGGATCAACTCCACTATAAGAAAATTAAAGGCTCTTAAAACAAATCTTGAAAAGGAACCGGGAAATTGGGTGATTGATGCAGATGAGCATGGGGTATCATTCAAGCCACTAAGAGTAAATCATTATGCTGAAGATTATCTATTCAAGCATGGTGATGTTGTAATCTTCTTAAGCGCTACAATATTATCTCATAAAATGTTTTCAAAATGGTTAGGGCTCGATCCTCGTGACGTTTATCATATTCAAGTTGATAGTCCCTTCTCTGTTGAAAAAAGGCCAATTGAATTGAATTTAGCTGGAAAGATGTCTAAAAATAGAGTAAAGCAATCTGCTCCAAAATCCATTGAAATAATGCAGAAAATATTGAAAAGGCATGAAGGGGAAAAGGGTTTGATCCATACCCACAGCTATAAGTGCCAACAGTACATCATCAATAACCTATACAACAACAGATTGATTGCACATGGAACCAACAATAGGGAAAGGGTCTTGCAATTCTTTGAAGAGGATGAAAATCCATTGGTTCTTGTTAGCCCATCCATGAGTGAAGGGGTTGACTTGCCTTATGACAAATGCAGATTCCAGATAATCTATAAGATACCGTTCCCATACCTTGGTGATAAGCAAATCAATATGAGAATGAAAAAGGACCAAAGATGGTATGCATATAAGACTGCAATGACTTTAGTGCAGACTTATGGTAGAGGAATGAGAGCAGATGACGATTCATGTGTAACTTATATCCTTGATTCAGATATCCAAATGCTCCTTAAAAGTCCATTGTACAAGTCATTGATTCCGGATTTCTTTAAGGAAGCTATTGTAATCAATGATGATAAAATAATATGATTTTCTCTTTTTTAAGTGATAATATGGTATTAAGAGAAGAAATTGAAATTGAAGGAATTCCTATAATTCTAGAGAGGAAGAATATAAAGAACCTATACCTTCGAATCAAGCCTGATGGCACTGTTAAGGTTTCTTCTCCAATGAGTTTATCCGATGAAGCCATAACTGATTTTGTATTGTCAAGAATAGATTGGATTAAGGATACAAGGGCAAGGATGCTTGAAAACCCATCAAAACCTAAAGTGAAATATAAGGATGGGGAAACCCACTATATTTGGGGGGAGCCATACACTCTTCAATTAATTAGCAATGAAGATGCTAAAAAAGCTTTTTATGACAGTGATAAGTCAATAATTTATCTTCCAGTTCCTAAAAGGTCCAATATAAAGCAAAGAGAAAAGATATTATTTGAACTTTATAGGGATGAAATGAACAGAAATCTGGACTATTTCCTTGAAAAGTGCACTTATTTTGTTGGAAAGGAACCAAAGGAAGTTAAAATCAGAAACATGAAGAATTGGGGAAACTGCAGGAAGGATAAGAGAGTTACCTTAAACATAAAATTGGCTAAAAAACCGCCAATCTGCACAGAATACGTATTGATTCATGAATTGTGCCACTTGATTGAATTCAATCATGGGCCAAGATTCAAGGCACTTATGGACAATTTCTGTCCAAACTGGAGAGAGATAAAGAAATTGTTGAATGAAGAGCAATAATTGAAAAATAGAAAGAGAACATTTATATAAACCAATACTATTAAAAGTATAAAGAATTTGGGTGATATGATGGAAGTATTAGGTTATAAACTAATAAAAATAGACAGTACTCATTATGATGCAACAGTACTTGCCAGATATGAAAAATTGGAAGATATTCTAGAGGCATGTATAGAAAAAGGATTAGACATTGTATTCTTTAATGAGGGAAAGTTGATTTTAGAATCAATAGAATAATTAATTTGACTTTCTATGGTTTCTTATATTATTTTTTTTTAATATTTTTTAAAAATAGCTATTTTTTTTTTAAACGGACCTAGGGGGATTTGAACCCCCGACCTTGGGATCCGAAGTCCCATGTCATAATCCTGACTAGACTATAGGCCCAAAAGAAACAGTTTATTATTTCATTTTAGATTAATAATTTGATTTATTCAATAACATTATTAATCTACTATATTAGTTTATTTATTATCTTTTTTAAAATTTTAGTTTTTATTAACAATAAATTTTTATTTTTAGTTAAAAATATTAATTATATTAAATAAAAATAGTGTTAGATAGAATTTTTAATAATTTAATAAAATTTAACTAAATAAATTTATTAAAATGAAATATAATTTAATTAGAATTTTTAACATTTGTGATTATCATGCTTACTAAAAGAATTATTCCTTGTTTAGACTGTGACCTGCATGTTCCGGAAGGCAGAGTGGTTAAGGGAGTTGAATTTAAACAAATCCGTTATGCTGGAAATCCAGTAGAGCTTGCTACCAAATATTATGAAGATGGAGCAGATGAGATTGTAATCTTGGACATCACCGCTTCCCATGAACGCAGAGGAACAATGGTGGATGTTATAGAAAGATTAACTGAAAACGTATTCATTCCAATTTGTGTAGGTGGAGGAATAAGAAAGGTAGATGATTACACTCGCATGCTTAAGGCAGGTGCAGACAAATGCTCTACAAACACTGCAGCCATTCACAATCCTCAGCTATTGACAGATGCATCTAAGGTTGTAGGTTCTCAAGCGGTTGTAATAGGAATTGATGCTAAAAGAAGATATGTTGAAGAAGACAAGGAAGCTGCTAAAGGCAAGACCATTGTAGATACAGACCAAGGTGAAGTATGGTTTGATTGCAGTATCTATGGTGGAAGGGAGTTCACTGGCATGGATGCCATAGCTTGGGCTCAGGAATGTCAAGATAGAGGTGCAGGTGAAGTTCTTCTCACTTCAATGGATGGAGACGGAACCAAGGACGGATATGATCTTGTCCTTACAAAAGCAATCAACGATAATGTGGACATTCCAGTAATTGCATCTGGAGGTGTAGGTAATCCGCAGCACATCCTTGAAGCTTTTGAAATAGCTGACGCAAGTGCAGCGCTCGCAGCAAGTATTTTCCACTTTGATGAGTATCCAGTTCCAGTAGTTAAAAAGTTCTTGAAAGAAAAGGGAATTCCAATTAGGGAAACTTTCTAGTTTACATAACATTTTTAAGATAATGATTTAAGATAGTGGTGGCATGTCTAGTTTTCAATTCAATTCATTAATCAATATTAAGTTGACCCAAGAGTCAGGTCAAACTTCTCAGTCTCCATGGAAACATAATTCAGTTGGAGATACGGATGAGTTTAATGAATTAATTTACTTAAAAGTTCCTTTAATTATTAATGAACTTACTGATGAAACTATTAATTTAAATAACCTTCCAATTCTTTTAAAGCTATCACAAGATAGATACGATTTTAATGAATTTTCTTATCTATATGAGTTTCCTAAAAAAGTAGGAAATCGTCAATTTTCTAATATTTTTGATAAAAATAATTTATCAAATAATGAAATCAAAACCATCGAAAATGAAATCAAAAAGGAATTGACCAAAATCTATGACTTGGATTTTGACTTGGAAAAATTCTATGAATTCCTATTGGATGATGAGAAATTAGCTCCTTCTGTAGATTTCTGTAATGGCTTGAGATTGTTCATTGCAAAAGATCCATTTGAATGCATTATATCTTCAATATGTTCTGCAAACAATTCAATTGCACGCTGGACAAAATCAATTGATAAGATAAAGCGCAATTGGGGTGAAAAAGTTGAGTTCGATAGTGGAATTTTTTATGGATTCCCAAATCCAAATCAATTCCTGGACTTTTATGAAACTCCAATAGAGGAAGCTGATGCAGATGGGCATAGCTATGAAATAGATTGCTATACTCATAATTTAAAGGCATGTGGTGTTGGCTATAGGGCACCTTATATGAAAAAGGCAAGTCAAATGATTCTTGATGAAATGGATTTGAATGATATTTTTAATATGAATTATGATGAGGCATTTGATTTAATCTTAAAGATGCCGGGTGTAGGCCCTAAAGTTGCAGATTGCATTTTATTGTATGGATTCGGTTTCAAAGAGGCATTTCCCTCTGATGTCTGGATTAAAAGAATCGTTTCCCATTTATACTTTGATGGAGAGGAGATTTCTGCAGATAAGACAAGAGATTTTGGAATTGAGCACTTTGGAGATTATGCAGGTTATGCTCAACTCTACTTATTCCATTATGCTCGTAAGTCAGGATTAATGGAAAAAATAAAGAAATAATTTTTTTATGGATTATATTTTAATGGATTAAGGGTTTTTGTATGAATAAACTATTTTTAGCATTGGCATTATTCGGAATTAGCTTATTTTTATTGGTGTCTTCAGTTAGTGCTGAAGAGATATGTTCTGATGATTCTAATGAAAGTATGGAAGTCGTTAGTGGGGAGCAATCAATTGAAACTTCTGAAATCTCTAATGATAGTGCTAATTCAGATATTTCTTTGGATGCTACTGGCAATTCCACAGGGAATGCAAGCAACAATACAACCATTGATTCTTCAAAAGGCCATTATAAGTTTTCATCCACTAAAAATATCAGTTCACAATATGGAAAAAGGCCAAATTCTCTGTTAAAGTACTGAATAATGAAGGAAAAGCTATTAATCATAGATTAGTGACTTTTAAGGTTTCTGGAAAAACATATAATCGTTACACAAATGCCAGTGGAATAGCTTATGTTTATCTTAACTTGAATGCAGGAAAATATGCAATCAATGATAATGCAAGCGGCATTTCCGGAAAAAACTACTGCATTGTAAAGAATCACTATAAAATAACCAATTACAAATGGAAATCAGGAGTTAATGTCTTAAAGAATAAAAGGATTAAGGCAAATGTTCCGAAATCTGCGCTTGTAAGGAATATAATTAAACTTGCAAAATCAGGCACTCCTGTAATAAAATTCAAGGGAGGAAACGGAAAAGTTGTATTCATTACATCAGGATGCCATGGTAATGAGATACCTTATCAAGTCGCTGCAATGAGATTGATTAAGTATTTGGAGACCCATTACATTAAAGGAACAGTTTATGTGATGCCTTTCATGAATCCTAAGGGAACTGCAGCAAATGTCAGGGATTACAAAGGAGTTCACTTGAATAAAAAGGCTAATAAGAAAGGAACCACTTCCTATAAGACAGTCAAACTAATCAAGAAGTTCAAATGTGATGATTATGGTGATTTTCATGCTACAAGACCAGGTGGAAAGCCAGGCAGGAATCTTGTTTTTGGATCATATAAGCCAACTAAAAAAAGTGCAGCAATCGCTAAATATATTGCCAAAAATGCAAAAGTCAAATACAAAATTTATAAAAGGTCGGGGGCGGAGTATCCTGGAGCTTTAGAAGACGAAGTTAATTTGAAAGGAATTCCTGCTGTAACCTGTGAAGTCCTTAGTCCTCATGGAAAGATTAAAAAAGGATCTGTTTCCAAGTCATTATTGATGATGAAAACACTTGAAATACAATAAAATTCTTTGATTTAAATTTAAGGCCTAGATGGCATTATTGCTATTTTTTTAAATTAAACTAACTGTTTATTTTTTATTCTTCAAACTCTTTTTCAAGCAATATGGTAACTGGACCATTGTTCAATAGGCTTACTTTCATGAATGCTCCAAAGACTCCAGTTTCGCATGGGACATCTTCACTGCATTTTTCTACAAAGTAATCAAATAATTTGGTAGCTTCATCTGGTGCCAATGCCTTATGGAATGAAGGCCTGTTCTTTTTGGTCTTTCCATATAATGTAAATTGAGGAACAAGTAAAAGTTTTCCGCCTATGTCTTGCACCGACCTATTCATTCTACCTTCATCATCAGGGAATATTCTGAGTTTGCATATTTTTCTTGCTAAATATTCAACTTCTTTTTCAGTGTCTTTCTGACCAAAGCCGACTAAAACCATTAATCCTTCATCAATTTGGCCTGTGATTTCCCCTTCAACCTCTACGCTGGCATTTGTTACTCTTTGAATGACTAGTTTCATTATTATTCTCCAAAATTCTCTATATATTCTTATTTAATTTTCATGATTTAAAATTTTACTCTTAGCTATTGTTTCTTATTTTTTATTTTTTTCAGTTTTCCAGTTTTTTCACTGTTTCATTATTAACTGTTTCAAATGAAACATTTATATCATATAGAATACAATATAATCTTGAAAGTGATTACTTGTTAAATTTTTAAATTAGGTGAAATAATGGAAAGTGAAAGCTTTCAGGGTATAATGAATAGCTCTCCTTTAGTTGCATGGATTCATAATCTATCTAAAAATCATTTTAAATACTTAAAGTCAAAGATTGCTGAATTTGATTTAGGTCACGAAGTGAGATACATCATGATGATTTATGATAACCCTTGCATTTCACAGGATGATTTGGTGGTAATGTCTGGTCAAAGCAAGGGAAACATTGCCAAATCCTTAAAGAAATTAGAGGATGATGGATTCATTAAAAGGGAAGTCAATCCGAAAAACAGAAGAAAATACATGTTAAAGACCACTTCCAAAGGTGACGAATTGGTTCCTAAGGTTAGGCAAATATCTAAGGGCTGGGAAAAGGAAGTGGGAATAACAGAAGAAGATTGGGAAGTCATTGAAAGAATTAAGGAAATAGCCATCAATGGCATGAGGTTAGTTGAGGATTTATAATTTTTAAAAGATTTAATAATATATTTCACGATTTACGTATATAAAAGAGGGATTGTTATGAAATTTGATTTAGAAACTGTAGTAATAGCGGTGTCATTCATCACTTCATTCTTTGCGGTTTTCTTATCCAATGGAATCATTATAGGTGTTCCGGCTATTGCACAAGAATTTGCAATGAATAACGTTATTCAGAATTGGGTTCCTACCATATTCTTCCTTGTGGTTGCTGTATTTACAGTTCCTGCAGGACAGATATCAGGTAAGTTTGGTGTTAAGAGGTCTCTGCTTGGTGGAGTATTGCTCTACTTATTAGCTTCAATAGGTGCGGTGCTTTCATTTTCAACAGAATCATTCCTGATTTTCCGTATGCTTCAAGGTGCAGGTGTGGCATTCTTGAATGTGTCCGCTATGGCAATGGTAGTTCAAGCTGTTAAACCTCAAAACAGAGGCAAGGCTTTAGGGTTTACTGTAACTGGTGTTTACTTGGCAACTTCATTGTCTCCTGTAATCTGCGGGGTCCTGGTGCATAACTTAGGATGGAGATCAATGTTCTACTTTGTAATTCCATTCCTAGTGCTCTGTATTGCACTTATGATTTGGAAAATTACCGATGAATGGAAAACATATGAAAACGATAAAATCGATACAATAGGTTCCATCTTATATGGAATAGGAATTTTATTGTTCATTTATGGATTCACAACTTTAACAACAAGCACTGGTCTTATCTTGACTATTCTTGGACTTATCATATTGGTTGTATTTGGAGCTTATGAGCTTAGGCAAAAATCTCCTGTATTCAATATGAACTTGTTTAAAAACAAGAAGTTCACTTCATCCAATATTGCAGCTTTATGCAGTTACATTGCAGTTATGGTAGTTACAACAATATTGAATTACCACTTCCAGTATGTAAGGGGATGGGATGCTCAAATGGCTGGTATGATCTTGATTATCACACCTATTATCATGGCAATCATAGCTCCTAATTCAGGTAAGCTTTCAGATAGGACACATCCTCAAAAGTTGGCAGCTATTGGTATGGGAATTGCAACCGTAGCGCTGTTGATTTTGACATTCTTGAATGGAAACACTCCAATCTACTTGGTCATTTTAGCTATGGTGCTTCAAGGTATCGGTATGGGTCTATTCTCAAGTCCAAACATGAATGCAATCATGAGTTCAGTTCCACCAAAAGACGCTCCAACAGCATCAGCATCTCAAGCAACCATGAGGACAATTGGTCAGACCATGAGTTTAGGTCTTCTTACCCTTGTATTCGCTTGGGTCATGGGAACCTTGCCTCTTGCAACCAAATATGCTGGAATGGTCGTTCAAGCATCTCAAATCATTTGCGGAATCTGTGCAGTTGCTTGTATCCTCGCTGTATTTGCTTCATTGGTTGGTGTAAGATCCAAAGATAAGTTCAATACAGATAGGCCAACTTAGAGAGAATATAATTATTTTAATTATATTCCCTTTTTTCTTTTTTTCATTTACTGTATTTCTTTTGTATTTCTTTTTTATTTATTTTTTCAAACATTTTTTGGTTTTTAGCATTTCTTTAAACTTTCTTTACTTTTTTTAAAACTTTATTAAATATATTCACTAAAATAATATTATGAATAATTTGAAAGACGGATTTTTAAACTTTTTTAAAAAGGAAACAATCTTCTCCATTTCTTTGATATTGGCTATTGTTTCATGCTTTTTTGTTTTACCAAATAAGGATTATTTGAATTACATCAATTGGGAAACAATCATTCTTCTTTTTGCAATAATGATTATAGTGGAGATCTTAAAGAATCTGTCTGTATTTGAGATATTGGTTCGTAAGCTATTGGATAAAGTTAAAAACACTCGTGGACTTGTTTTGTTCTTGGTTTTCACTTGCTTCTTCAGTTCCATTTTTATTACAAATGACGTTTCACTGATTATTTTTGTGCCATTTACATTATTGGCCTTAAAGAAAATGGAAAGGGTTGACTTAATAATATTTGCAGTTAGCTTAGAAACCATTGCAGCAAATGTGGGATGCATGGTTCTTCCTATTGGGGCTCCACACAATATTGTAATGTATACTGTGTCCCATATTCCATTTCAATCATTTTTCCTTCTGCTTCTGCCTTATATAATCGTATCAGTGGCCTTTTTGATTATTTTGTCATTCTTTATTCCAAGTGATGAAGTCAGTTTGCCAAGGTTTGGAAAGATTGAAGTTGAGTGGGAAGGATTCTTGAAAAGGGTGTTTATAGGTGTGGACTATTACTTGCTTTTAACATTTATTGCATTGTTTGTTTTGATAGGAAATCTGCAATGCATTCCTTTCTTCAATTCCCTATTTAAGCAATGGATTATAGGTAATGAGGTCATATTTGGTATTATTTCATCACAAGTCATTTCAAATGTTCCTGCTGCAATATTGCTCAGTGGCTTCAGTTCAAATTATGAATCCATTATTGTTGGAATCAATATCGGGGGATTAGGCACTCTCATTGCGTCAATGGCTAATCTTATTTCATATAAGATACTTGCTAGAGAGTTCAATGATTTTAAAATCAGATATTTGACAGTATTCACAGTTCTGAATATAGCTTTGCTCTTAATTTTATTAGCAGTATATTTTTTAACTAATTGATCTTGAAAAAATAGAAATAAATTATTATTTTTAGGAAATTTTATATTGAAAAAAAGTATTTTATAAATAGAATTACTGTAGTGATCCACATCATAGATGCAGAAACACTTCTTACAGTAATTAAGGTTGATAAAAAAATTAAACAAATTTTTTAATTTTTTACGAATTTTTAAAGGTCTAATATATGAATTCTTTTTTGGATATAGTGTGATTATAGTTCACACTACTATATTTAAAAACCTTATTATATAAAGATTTTCGAATGTAAGTGCTTACTTGCATGTTAAAATGCTAAAAACAACGATAAATAGTCGTTATTTGATTAATAAGTAGTAATTTAGTCTTTAATTAAGGTTTTATTCCATTAAAGATGATATCGAGATAGTCATCAGCGAAAATGTCTGATTCAATATATGCATTGTTTCCGTATATCTGCCATAAAATAGTGGATGGGAATATTATGCTAAAGCACATTACGGATATTGCTTTGGAGTTAACATTTTTTATAACGCTTTTTTCCAATTGCAATTTAAAGAATTCTTCCATTTCATTGATAATTGTATCAGTGATGTGGGAAATTAAAAGTTTTTTATCTGTTTCTCCTGTAATTTCTTGCATAGCAACTCGGATAATGCTAATATCCTCTTGTGAAAAATCTAGAATTCCATGAAAACAGTGTTTAAGATAATCTTCGATGCTTTCATCCTCATCATAATCGAAGGTTTCTTCCAGTCTGGAAAGAAGCTTTGACATATAGTAATCTTTAGTAGCCTCTATGAGATTTTTTTTATTTTCAAATTTCCTAAAGACAGTTACCTCATTCGCTCCGGCTTCAGCAGCTATTTTCTTAGTTGTTGCTTTTTGAACACCTTCTTTTTGAACAATGTTAAAAGTAGAGGTTATGATTTTTTCTTCTGTGTTTTCCTTTTCGAATAATATAATTATAGATATGATTTTATATTATTTAATGTTGTTTAAAAATTTTTTAAAAAAAGACGAGAAATAATGAGATAAATTGTTTAGAAAAATTAAAAAAAGGGAATGAAGTTAATATTGATTTTTGGATGGTTCAAATATTAAAAAAGAAAAAAAGTTTATTAAATAATAAACTTTTTAAAATTTTTTATTACATTATCATTATTATCCAGTGCTTGTTGGAATAAATGGGATTATTGCTTCAGCTAATTTGCTGATAGGCATGGTTTGAATCCAAACTTTTCCTGGGCCTTGTATTTTAGCGAAGAAGAGTCCTTCACCGAATAATATGTTTTTAGCACCTTTGACTCTTTCAATCTCATATCCAACAGTTTCTTCCATTGCAGCGAGATGTCCCGGATCTAAAAGTAAGGTTTCTCCTTCTTGGAGGTCATGTTCAATTACTTCACCATCAATTTCCAAGAATACTAATCCTTCTCCAGAGAATTTTTGAAGGATAAATCCTTCACCACCGAATATTCCGGTTCCAAGTTTGTTTTTAAAGTATATCTCAATTTCAACAGAGTCTTCTGCAGCCAAGAATGCATTTTTCTGACCGATTATGGTATTGGTGCCATCCAATTTGAAAGGTATGATTTTTCCTGGGCTGCGTGTTGAGAACCCTATTTGCTGGGTGCCGTTCTCTGCAGTAAAGAAGTTTAAGAATAAGCTATCTCCAGACAATGCTCTTCCAAGTCCTTTTAAAAGGCCTCCTCCAGTATTGGTTTCCATTTTCATTCCAGAGGTCATAAAGGACATTGCCCCCGTTTCATTTTTAATGGTTTCCCCTTCATGCAATGTGCATATTACAATAGGGAAAGCTCCTCCACGTATTTCATATTCCATATTTTCACCTTTATTATTTTTATTTAATTTTGTATTAATTTTAATAATATATAATTGTTTTTATAAATAAATTTTTTCTTCGAGATGAAATTTTTTAGAAAGTTTTATAAACTGCAAAGCATATAAAATAATCATTCATTAAAGGAGGGTGATTAATGGCAAGATGTCCAAGATGTGGTTCTGAAGCTATTGAAGAGATCAACTACAATACATACAAATGTCATGAATGCGGATATATGATTAGAAATCCTGATGATTTGGATTTAGCCGATGAAGAGTATGGCTATTGATTTTGATTTCTTATTAATTTTTTTAATTTTTATTTAATTTTTATCTTATTTTTTTCATTTTTTCTCTTCTATTTTTTCATTTTTATAGTATTGTAATGTTTTTAAAAAAAGTTTTTATTTAAATAATGCATGAAAAAATCTTAAAAAAAAGAATAAGTAGCAGTTAAAAACTGCTTTAATTTTTAATCTAACCTTGAATGGTTACTTTTAACATTTTGTCTCCAGCACGGATAGCATTTACAACATCCATACCTTCGATAACTTGTCCGAATACGGTGTGAACACCATCTAAGTGTGGTTGTGGACTGTGAGTAATGAAGAATTGGCTTCCACCAGTGTCTTTACCTGCGTGAGCCATAGATAATGCTCCAGTTCCATGTTTGTGTGGGTTTCCTTCAGTTTCACATTTAATGGTGTATCCTGGTCCTCCGGTACCGTTACCAATAGGACATCCACCTTGAATTACAAAGTTAGGAATTACTCTGTGGAAAGTTAATCCGTCATAAAATCCTTCATTAGCTAATTTTTCAAAGTTTGCTACAGTTCCAGGAGCTTCATTAGGGAATAATTCCAATACGATATCTCCTTTTTCAGTTTCAATAATTGCTTTTTTCATTATATCACGTTTCAATTGTTTAATGATAGTTATTTTTTTATTTAGTTTAAAACATATTTTTAAGACATATTTTTAAAACATATTTTAAAAAATACTATTTATAATTTATTTTACTTAATATTTAAACTATTTTAAATTAAAATTAATCTACTTTTATCTCGCCAGATAAGATCTTTTTGTAGTCTTCATAGTTTTTCTTTAAGAGCTCTGGGATGTCCAATTCGTATGGGCATCTGCTTACGCATTGCTTGCATTCTGTACACTCTTCAATCTTCTTCATCTTTTCTTGAGACTCTGGAGTCAAGCTTGGAGCTGATGGGAATCTTCTAATCCATAAGGACATTCTTGCGCATTGGAATATTTCAATTCCTTCAGGACAAGGCATGCAGTATCCGCAGCCTCTGCAGAAATCTCCTTGCAACTCCTCTCTTTCATTTTTGATTATTTCCTCCAATTCGTTATCAAGAGTTGGTTCATCTTTCATATAGGATAGGAACTCATCAAGTTCAGACATTCTTTGAACTCCCCAGATAGGAACTACATTATCAAAGCTATTTATGTAAGCATAAGCCGCTTTAGAGCTTCCAATCAATCCTCCACTCATAGCTTTCATTGCAATGAAACCTACATTGTTCGCCCTTGCCATCTCAACAATGGCAAGTTCCTTAGGGCCTGTAAGGTAGGAGAATGGGAATTGGATTGTTTCGTACAATCCACTTTCAATAGCTTCCATAGCAAGCTCTGCCTTATGGGAGGTAAAGCCGATGTGTCTTATGATTCCTTCATCATAAAGATCGAATAATGCATCATATGCCCCACTTCCATCACCTTCAGTAGGGCAGAATGATGGGTTGTGGATTTGATAAAGGTCAATGTAATCAGTGCCAAGATTGTCAAGGCTTGTTTTAATGTCCTTTTCTATATCCTTTCTGTTTTCCCCTTGGGTTTTTGTAGCTATTATGATGCTTTCCCTCGGATATTTATCATTGAATCCTTCAAAGGCATAGTTTAGCTTTTCTTCACTATCGGTGTATGCTCTTGCAGTATCATAAAAGTTAATTCCATTAGCATAAGCCTTTTGAACGATCTCTTTAGTTTCATCAAATGAAGTCCTTTGGATAGGAAGAGCTCCAAAACCATTCTTTTCTATTTTCAGTCCAGTTTTGCCTAGTATTATCTGTGCCATATAATCAATCCCAATATGAATATGTGATATATTATGGAATTTATCCTATTTCTTATCACTACATTTCTAATTCCATATATCTTTTCATTACTTATTCTTTTATATAATAAACTATAAATATAATTGTGTTCAATCTTTAATAGGCAAAAATTTTTGATTTTAATCTTATTAACGATTATTTAACTAACAATTATCTGTTCATTAAAAAATTAAAAATGAGGGGAATTTTCATGAAAACACAAGAAATCATTGATATTGAAGATAAATATTTCATTAATACATTTAATAGAGTCCCAATTGTCCTTGACCATGGAGAAGGAGTTAAGGTATGGGATATTGACGGTAACGAGTATTTGGACTTTTTGGCAGGGATTGCTGTAAACTGTTTAGGCCACAATCATCCTAAGCTTGTGAAAGCTATTCAAGATCAAGCTGAAAAGCTCATTCACATTTCAAGCATTTACTATAATGAACCTGCTACACTTTATGCTAAAAGATTGGTGGATGCAACCAATTTTGACAGAATCTTCTTTGCAAACTCCGGTGCTGAAGCTAATGAGGGTGCACTTAAGCTTGCAATCAAATACAGCGGCAAGCATGAAGTATTGTTCTGCGGAGACTCATTCCACGGAAGAACATTCTTGACCTTATCTGTAACAGACCACCCAGAATACAGTGCACCTTACACAGAAAACTTGCCAAGAGGATTCAAGAAAGTTGAATTCGGCAATTTGGACAGTGTTAAGGAAGCAATCACTGAAAACACTGCAGCTATTATCATTGAGCCTGTTCAAGGTGAAGGTGGTGTTCATGTAGCAAGCGAAGAGTTCTACAAAGGATTAAATGACTTATGTAAGGAAAAAGGAGTATTAATCATTGTAGATGAAGTGCAATCAGGTTTCGGAAGATGTGGTGCATTGTTTGCTCATGAATTATTCGGCATAGATGCAGATATCATGACTGTAGCTAAAGGTATTGGTGGAGGATTCCCAATGGCTGCATTCTTGGCAAAAGAGGATGTTGCTGGCGGTTTTGTACCTGGTGACCATGGTACAACCTTTGCAGGAAGTCCTCTTGCAGGTGCGGCAGCAAATGCTGTTTTTGATGTCTTTGAAGAGGAAAACCTTGTTGAGCACAGTAAGGAAATGGGAGAATACTTCCTTAAAAAATTAGCTGAATTGAAAGAGAAATATGAGTTCATTACCGATGCAAGAGGCTCTGGTCTTTTGGTAGGTTTGGAACTTAACTTTGAAGGAGCAGATATAGTTGGCAAAATGCTTGAAGAAGGATTCTTGATTAATTGTACCGCAGGAAACGTATTAAGGTTTGCTCCTCCTTTAGTGGTTAATGAAGAGGAAATTGATGCACTTGTGGAAGCACTTGATAAGGTATTCGCTTCCCTTTAAGCAAGTCTCTTTTTTCTTAATTTTTCTTTTTCTATCTATTTTATTCTTTTATTTACTTATCTATTATTTCCTAGTTTTGTCTGTTTTTTCTTTTTTAATCTTTAGATCACTCAAATAGTTATTTTAATCCTTTTTATCATTATTATTTAAACTTAATTTACTTAATATTCAATAATTTTTTAGTTAAGTTTAATTATTTAAAAAGTAAAATAATAATTATTTATAAGGGGATGTTATTATAAGATTCATTAATTTAATTTTAAAAAATCCATTTAGGAATAAGACCCGTAGTGCATTGTCCATTATTGGCATTGCTATAGGGATTACCACTATTGTGGCATTGGGCCTTATTACCACTGGAATGGAGGACTCAGTTCAAACTTCGCTGAATGATGTTGGTGCTGAGATAACAGTTAGCAATTCCAGTTCTGTCAGCACAAACACAGGTATGATAGACAGTGAAATAGTTGAAGAGATGAAAAATAGGACTGGAGTCATAGATGCTGCTGGTTCGCTAACGGTTACTGAAATGAATATGGATCGGCTGAAATCAGGCAGTTCAGATTCCAGAAACAGTTTTGCAACCACTGTTGTAGGATTGGCACCTGAGAAACTTTATATGATGGGGATTAAGAGCATTGATGGAAAAGTGTATGAAAATGGCTCTAGAGATGCAATTGTTGGAGCGGAATATGCTGAACTAAATAATGTAAGTCGTGGAGATGACATTACCCTACAAGGCAAGGAATTTAATGTTTCAGGAATCTTTGAGACTGGAAGCCCATTTGTAGACAGTGGAATTTATGTCCCATTGGATACTTTGCAGGATATAACAGATAAGGATGGAGTTTCACGTATCCTTGTTAAAACAGGTGAAGATGTAAACGATTCAGCAATCAGTGAAAAGATTGAAGAGGATTATGAAAACTTTACAACATTGACCAGTGAGGAAATCTCTTCAATAGCCGATGATGTTTTAGGAATATTGGATACCGCCACCCTTGCAGTTTCAGCTCTTGCAATTATTGTAGGAGCTATTGGAATCATAAATACCATGGTCATGGCAGTTTATGAGAGGACAAAGGAAATCGGTGTTTTAAAGTCAGTTGGTTGGAAATCAAGAAAGATCTTAACCATGATTCTAGGGGAGACATTGGTACTGACAACCTTATCCGGAATAGTCGGATCAATATTTGGAATATTGATACCTGAAGTGGGTCTTAGATTATTTAATGTTACAGATTTTGCATTGGGTTACTCTCCTAAGACTTTCATTCTTGCATTTGGAATTACAATTATCGTTGGAATAATCGGTGGAATCTATCCTGCTTATAAGGCATCCAAGCTTGCTCCAACAGAAGCATTGAGGTATGAATAGGTGATTTTATGGATGGTTACATAGAAAATGAGAATGCATATCCTGATGAGGAGTATATCTATAATGAAACCTTCATCGGTGAGGATGGCGAGGAATATTATTATGAAGAGCCATTAATCAGCCTATTTGATGTTGTAAAGGAGTACGACAAAGGAACTGTTAAGGCATTGAATGGAGTAAACCTGGATATCTTTGAAGGGGAATTCGTGTCCATCATTGGACCTTCAGGTTCTGGAAAATCAACACTCCTAAATATGCTTGGGGCTTTGGATAAGCCTACTAGAGGAAAGATTTATATCGATGGCATCGACCTTGTTAAAGAGAAGGATTTAAGCGAATTCAGACAGGAAAAAATAGGTTTTGTTTTCCAATTGCATAACCTTATTCCTAACTTGTCCGTTTTTGACAATGTTCAGATTCCATTACTCCCTACCGGAATGTCCAATAAGGAGATGAAGGAAAAGGCAAGCGAAATTATTCGTGCTGTAGGATTGGAGGATAAGAAAAAGCAAAGGCCTAATAAGTTGTCTGGTGGTCAACGTCAAAGGGTAGCTATTGCAAGGGCATTGGTAAATAACCCTTCCATTATCTTAGCAGATGAACCAACAGGTTCTCTTGATTCAAAAACAGGAGAAATGATATTGAATTTGCTTATGGAAATGCATGAGCGTTATAATGTGACTTTAATTATAGTTACACACGATAATGGTGTTGCTGCTTTGGCAGAAAGAACCATAAAGATCAAAGATGGTCAAATAATAGAGGATAAATACAATTACTAGTATTTTCTTCTTTCTATTTTTTTAATATTTTAATTTCTAATAGAATATAGTGATAATTATGAAAGATATATTTGATGAATGTAGTTTAGGGGATTTAAAGTTAAAAAGCCGTATCATAAGAACAGGGACTTGGGAAAGACAAACAGAAGCTGGCGGATTTTTAAAGAGTGAAGTCTTTGACAGATATGAAAAGATGGCTAAAAGCGGTGTAGGTTTGATCAATTCAGAAATGTTTGTATTTGATCCAAGAGACAGATTTGCTGAATACTGCAATAATGTGAACTATAAGGGTTTTGTAAAGGATTATAAGGAAATTACAGATATCTGCCACAATCATGATGTGCCTGTTCTTGGCCAATTAGCATTCTTTTATTATAATGATGGATTGAATCAAAAGGTTGAAGCAAATGACATAAGCTTGGAAGGAATAAGACGTCTTCAGGCAGATGTTATTATGGCAGCTAAAAAGTTCTCTTTTGCAGGCTTTGATGGTATGCAGATAGACATTGGAAACAATTTTTATCTTGCAAAGTTCATCAACCCTTATTTCAACCAAAGAAAGGACCAATATGGGGGAAATACAGAAAATCGTGTAAGAATTTGTTCTGAGATAATCAAGGTTCTTAAAAAGACTATGGATTTCCATGTTAGTTGCAGAATAAATCCTTGGGATGTAAGGAAAAATGGAATGACTCCTGAAGAAAGTATCAAGGTTGCAAAGGAACTTGAAAAGGCAGGTGTTGACAGCATTCAATTGACTGCAAGGACAATATCCTATCTTTATGACGGCAATGATAGAAATCCTTTCCTTGTGTATGTGGATAAATTGATTGATGAGATTGATGTTCCAGTCATTTTAGGCGGTTCAATGAGGGATATGAAATCAATGAATGATGTTTTAAATGATTCAAAAGTGGAATTCTTATCCATGTCCAAGCCATTTGTTGCTCAGCCAGACTTTTTAGCTGATTGGAAAGCAAATGGTGATGGAGTTTCAATTTGTCAAAGCTGTAACAATTGTTACTCTAAAAAAGAGAGCACTTGTTTTAAATTTAAATAATCTATTTTTTCTCTTTTTTCTTTCCTTTTTTATTTTTGTGCTGTTTTTATTAATTTTTATTATTTTTGCGCTTTTTTTTATGTATTGAAGTATCTTATAAGTAAGTTTTAAATAACTTGTCTTTTTTATACTATTTTTACCTAATTAATTTGTATGAAAAGCATATTTGATAAAGTTAAATTAGGAGATTTAAGTCTCAACAGTCGGATTATGAGAACTGGATTATGGGAATCCCAACAGAATGACTCATATTCCATTTATGATCGTTATGATAAAATAGCTTCAAGTGGTGTAGGTTTAATTAGTTCTGAGCTATTTTCCATTTATCCCAAGGATAAATTTATTGAGCATTCAAGCAGGATGCATAATCCTAATTTCATGAAAATGGCAATGAAAATTTCTGAAATATGTCATGATTATGATGTTCCTATCTTAGGTCAGGTCGAATTCATCAAATATAACTGGGGAATTGATTTGGACATTCCCGTAAATGACTTAACAATTGAAGACATTAGGAAAATACAATCAGACATCATCTCATCTGCTCAAATGTTGAAATATGCTGGTTTTGATGGCATTCAATTATCCCTAGGAAATAATTTCTACCTATCAAAGATGATCAATCCTTATTATAATCAAAGAGAGGATAATTATGGTGGAAATGTATTCAATAGGCTAAGATTGATTTTGGAATTGATTAAAGTAATGAAAGACAATTTGGATTTGCACATTTCATGTAAGGTTAATACATTTGATGAGAGAAAAGATGGTTTTGATGCAAAAGAAAGTATTGAAGCATGTAAATTGCTTGAAAAGGTAGGTGTTGACAGCATACAGGTTACAAGACCTCTATCACCTTTATATTTCACTAAGAAATTATCTTCTGAAGAGGAATTGATTGACTATACCAATGTATTGATTGATACTGTTAAGGTTCCAGTTATTGTAGGTGGCGGATTTAGAAACATGGAACATATGAATGAATTATTGAATAGAACCAATATTGAATTCATGTCCATGTACAGGCCATTTGTAGCAGAGAATGATTTCCTAAAGAATTGGAAAGAGGAGGGCTCTGGAGAATCAAGATGCTTGATGTGCAATAATTGCTATAGGACTAAGAAAAGCACTTGTTATCATTAATTCTTTCATAATTTTATCTTTTCTTTTATCTTTTACTTTTTTATTTTACTTTTTTGCAACATTTTCCTTATTTTTTTTAAAAAATTATTTAAGTATTTTAAAGCAAACTATATTTTATGCAAATAAAAAAGATTTCAAGATACGTCATTTACTTATTTTCACTGTTTTTAATATCCTTAGGTGGAGCAATATCAATAAAAGCAAATTTGGGGACTTCCCCTATCATTTGTCTTCCTTATGTTTCAAGTCTGATATTGAAAATGAGTGTTGGAACAGTATGCTTGATCTTTAATGTTATTTTTATAGCTGTACAGATAATCCTTCTAAGAAGCGGATTTGAAAAGAGACAGTATCTTCAGATAATCGTGGGAACAATCTTTTCCCTTACCTTGGACTTTTCAATGATGTTGGTAAGTTTCTTGAATCCTGCAGATTATTTAAGTCAATTTGCAACACTTCTCTTAAGCTGTGTAGTGGTTGCTTTTGGTGTGATGCTGGAGGTTCAAACGGAAGTGGTTTATCTTCCTCCGGATGGAATAATCGTAGCCATTTCAAAGGTTTTGAAAAAGGAGTTTCCAAAGGTAAAACCTTTTGTTGATACTAGTTTTGTAATTACCGCAGCTGTTTTGTCAATTGTATTCTTGGGATACCTTGCAGGAGTCCGTGAAGGGACAATCATTTCTGCTCTAATAATTGGGCCTATTGTAAAGGTTATTCAAACTCATTTAAATCCTTATGTTGGACGCTTATATGAAAAATAGTATGCTTAATTTAAAAAATTTTAAGATTAAAAAAAGTTAAGAGACTAAAAAAGATAATGGGATTTATTCAAATCTCAAAATCTCTTTTTTCTAAAGTTTTTCTAAGTGTAGGAGTAATCATATCCTCATTGTAAAGCTCTTTTAATTCTTCATTGCTTACCCATTTGAAATCATCATGCTCATCGCTTATCTGAAGCTCTCCACTCAATATTTCAAGATTCATCATCAATTGAACTGTGCTTATTGGTTGATTTGTTCTTCTGCTTATGAATTCATCTTGAACAACTTCAAACAAGCTTTCTATATTAACATCAAGGTTAGTCTCTTCCTTGAATTCCCTTATCAATGCCACATCAAAGAACTCGCCAGGATCCACTTTTCCTCCAGGAAGCTCATACTTATGAGGATTGTTTCTTGATTTTGGATGTCTTCTAAGGATTAGTATCTTATCTCCTTCTCTAACTACTCCTCTTACAGTCAATCCCCAGTCCTTTTTACCATTCATTTTCTCACCTATAGTATTATTTGTTTCAATTTCCTAATAAAATTAATTTTTCGTCGGAGAATCAATTTCCTTAAATAATTTTATATATTAGTTTAAATAGAATTTTATTGAAAACTTATTTTTAGATTATTATAGATAATTATTAAAGATAATTATTCATTATATATTATTTTTATCGGAGGCACAAAATGGATTTAAATATAAAAATAAATGACAAAGGCCATTTAGATATTGGCGGTGCTGATGCATGTGATCTTGTAGAACAGTATGGCACTCCTATCTATGTAATTGATGAAGAAAGAATTAGGGACAACTACAACAGATTCTATAACGCTTTCACTAAATTTTATCCTAAATTCAAAGTATTCTATGCTTGTAAAGCAAATACAAACATCGCTGTTTTAAAAATCCTTGAGGAAGAAGGATGTTGCATTGATGCTGTATCTCCTGGAGAAGTATACATCTGTAAAAAAATGGGATTCTCTGGAGACAGAATCCTATTTACAGGAAACAACATTAGAAACGATGAAATGGATTACGTAAACAGTGAAGATGTAATCTTGAACATTGACTCAGTTTCCGCACTTAAAAGACTTGCAGAAAGCATTGATCCTAATGGCAAAAAAATCTCATTCAGAGTAAACCCTATGGTAGGTGCTGGTCACCACGGTCACTGCATTACCGGTGGAGAAATGAGTAAATTCGGTATTATGGAAACCGAAGCTGTAGAGATTTACAAATTAGCTAAGGAATTAGGATTTGAACCTGTAGGTATGCACTCTCACATCGGTTCAGGTATTTTAGACCCAGAACCATTCAAATTAGCTATTGAATCCACTATGAACATTGCAGGAAAAGTTCACCAAGAAGCAGGAATTGACTTTGAATTCATTGACTTCGGTGGAGGAGTTGGAATTCCATACACTCCTGATGAAGAATTGCTTGACTTGGAACACTTTGCAGAAGAAAACGTCAAATTATTCAAAGAAAAATTAGAAGAGTTTGATATGGGAGAACCTACCTTATACCTTGAACCAGGCAGATACATTGTAGGTGACGCTTCTGTTATTTTAGTTGAAGTAAACAGTGTAAAGGAAAGCTACAGAAAATTCATCGGTGTAGATGCTGGATTCAACACCTTGCTCAGACCTGCTATGTATGATTCCTACCATCACATTGTAGTTGCAAACAAAATGAATGAAGAGCCAACTCAAGAAGTGGATGTTGCAGGAAATGTCTGTGAATCCGGTGACTTGTTTGCAAGAGACAGACCTCTTCCAGATATTGAAGAAGGAGACATTTTAGGAATCTTGAATGCTGGTGCATACGGTTACACTATGGCTTCCAATTACAACTCAAGACCTCTTCCAGCAGAGATTCTTGTTAAAAATGGAGAGTCTTTCGTAATCCGTGAAGCACAAAGCTACGATGACATCTTTGAAAAACAATCTGTTCCTGACCACTTACAATAGATGTTAAGGTGATAGAATGGTAGATTTAAAAGGTTTAAAATTCTCTAAAATGCATGGTATCGGTAATGATTTCCCTATTATAGATGAAAGTCAAGGGGAACAAATTCCAGAAGCAGACAAAGCTGAAGCATGCAGACAATTATGCCACAGAAACTTTGGTGTGGGTGGAGATGGAGTATTATTTGTAGTGCCATCTGAAGTGGCAGACATTGGATACAGGATGTTCAATCCAGATGGATCTGAAGCTGAAATGTGTGGAAATGGTATCCGTTGTTTCGGAGATTTCGTTTACAGAAATAAAATCGTTGAAAAGGAAACAATGACCGTTGAAACCAAATCAGGTATCAAGACCATTGAAATTACTGTAGAAGATGGTGAACCTGTTCTCTTTAAGGTCAATATGGGCAAATCAACATTCAAAGTTCCACAAATTCCAATGATTGCAGATTCAGAGGAGTTTGTCGACGGTGACCTTGATGTTATTGACACCACCTTCAAGGCAACTTGTGTCAATGTTGGAAATCCTCATGCAATCCTCTTTGTTGATGATGTTGATGCTATTGACATTGACAAATATGGCCCAGCTATTGAATGCCATGAAGTATTCCCAGAAAAGATCAATGTTCATTTTGTTGAAGTTATAAGCAAGAATGAAGGAAAAATGAGAACTTGGGAACGTGGTGCTGGTGTTACACTTGCATGTGGTACCGGTGCAACTTCAACGGCCCTTGCTGGTGTAAAATTAGGTCTTTTTGATAATGAAGTTCTTCTTCACTTACCTGGTGGAGACTTAGAGTTTAATGTCTATGAAGAGGACGGAGAACTCGGAGCATTCATGAAAGGACCTGCAGCATTGGTCTTCAATGCTGAAATCCAATAAATTTATTTAATTTTAAATAAATTTTTCTATTTTTTTTAATTCTTTTTTTATTCTTATTATATTCTTTAAACTTTTAATTATTTTTTAAAATTCTTTTGATATTTTTATTATATTCTTTAAACTTTATTTTTAATTATTTTTTCAAATTGCAATTTATTTTCATATCTTGTTGAAATCATCTATAATTTTGAATTTCTCTAAAGAAATCTGCATAAGGCTGCAAACCTTTATCTGCCCAAAGCTTCCAAATATTCAACTCATTTTGAACAACACCTGCCTTAGCGCAAGCTTCTTCAAGTGTTTTTCCCTCTTTCAAATAATTCAAAATGTTTCTTGATAAAATCGTGAATCTGGGCAGTTCTTCTTTGTAAAAATCTAATGGACTTCCATTAAAAATAGCAAAACCCCCTATAACGCCTATTCAAAGAAGCAAATTAAAATTAATTAGATTTTAAATCATATTTCCTTAATTAAATCCCTGTCGGTTTCTATTCCTAAGTATTCTTTAGTGTAAGGGCAAGCCAGACCACATTTTGCACATAAGCTCTTTCCATGAGTTCTTTGCATTTCCTTCTTTATGAATTCAAAGCATTTTTCTGCATCGAAGTACTCTTCCCTTTCTTTTCTGGAGTCCCATTTAACTTCATGTATTGCATCAACCGGACAAACGTCTTGGCAATCTGTACAGTCATCACATAATGAATCATCTATTGGGGTGCCTACTTTTATAGGCATGTCAGTAAGAATTGTGGATAATCTAAGTGCTGCCCCATAAGTTGGGCTGATGAGCAATGCACATCTTCCTATCCAGCCAAGTCCAGATCTTGTACCTGTTGTCTTATGAGGGATTTTGCTTGCCAAACCCTCAAAATCCTTAGCAATCCTTTCACGTGACATTGCCAATGCATTGTAATTCATGTTTTCCTTAATGTAATCTTCACCTTCAAGAACTATGTCATTCAGTTTCAATGCCAAACTTTTCATGGCTTCAACATATGTGGACTGGTCATCGGTATAAATGGTTTTCAATGCTTCCTTTTCTATTGGGATACCTATTAAAATGCTGTTTGGATACTCCTTTGGAACGTTTCTTATACCTTCTAAACTAGCAAAACCAACTACTTCTGCACCTTTTGATTTAAGAAAGTCTTCTATTTCTCTTGAATTTTTCTCCTCTAAATTCATAAATCATCCATCTCCAATTTTGATTAATTTTGCTAGATTATATGATTAAATAGGATTTTTAAATTTTTAAATATTTTCTTAATTAATTTAATATATACAATTATGTTTAGTTTAATATATCTAAATCAGATTTTTCATATTTATTGTGTCCTTTAATGCTTTTTTTATATTTCCAACATTTTATGGCATCATTTAATGTTTTATCATCATTATCGTCGAAAAAATCACGTATGTATTGATTGTATTGGAATTGCTTGTCTATTTTGGTTTTCTCATTTGAGTTTTGTAGTTCATGATAAGCATTGATTGCATCCTGATATGTATTATCCGGATTTGTCTTTAACCATTTTTGGAACTTTACCTTAAATTTGAATCCTTCTCCTATTTCTTTTTCAAAGAATTCTCTTTTATCTTCACTGCATTTGAAGTTTTCACCTAAAATGGAATCCAATGTGATTTCTTCAGAAGTGGTGGCTTTGTTTGAATTAGATTTGGAATAATTATTTTTATTTTTGATAGATCTTGAATTATCTAAGGATTTCCCAGTATCGAGATAGTAAATAATCCTTTCTTCTAATTGATTTTTACTTCCGCTAACCTTTAACCCCTCTTTTTTACAAAAATCTTTTAATTCCTTTTTTAAAAAATAGTATTCCTTAAAGTCTTCACTTTTTAGGTCTTTTGTTAACTGTGGTCTTGTATTGGTGTTTTCAGAATTCATTTTATCATTAGAATTTTGATTTTAATGTTTAGATTTTATATGCGTTTATCAAGACAATCTCTTCAAAGAAGAACTTCTCGCTTTCAGCTATTTCTGCAACGAATCCATTCCTATCAAACATATCCAATGTCCTGTTATTGTCAGATAATGATGATTGAATTATCTGCACAATTCCTTTATCATTTAAATGATTGGAGACTTCATTAATGAACCTGTCAATGACTTTCCTTCCATCTAATCCACCGTCAAATGCATAATTTAAATCGTCATTGATAATGTCATCTGAATCGGTAGGGAGATATGGAGTATTAAATAGTATAACATCAAATTTCTTATCTTTTACAGGCTCAAAGAGATCACCGAACTCAAGTTTTATGGTGTTGATATTGTTGAGCTTGAAATTTTTCTCTGCAAGTTCAAGGGCATTGTAGTTGATGTCAGTTGCTGTAACATCATCGGTTAATAGGCTTGCATACATTGAAACAAGGCCTGATCCTGTACCAATTTCAAGTACGCTCTGCCCTTCTTTTATTTCAAGATTTTCAGCCAAAAGGAAAGTGTCATCTGAAGGGATGTAAACCAAATCATCAGTTTCTATTTCAAATTTTCCCATTCTCATAAATAATCCTCAATTAGGTTTTTAGCATTTTGAATTTTCATTCATGCCCTTAGTCAATATGATCTTTTAATAAGATAGATAGTTCCATAATGCTTTTTGGAGATAGATTAATTGTTCTTTCTAATAACAATTCCTTGATTCTTGGATTTTCATCTTCCAAATCGTTTAAGATAGATTTCAATTGCTTTTTGTCTTTAAAGCCAATTATATGTCTTGAATCAATTAATGCATTCCGTGCCTTTTTGTTTCTATGTTGGAATAATGCCTTAACGACTTTTGAATAGACCTTAAAGTCATCATCTGCTATTTTATTTTCTTTTCGCTTTAATTCCACAACAGAAGAGTCTACCTTAGGGGATGGTATGAATGATTCCGGTGAAACTTTTGTTAGGAACTTGACATTCGCTTTAAAGTATAGCATGGCAGAAAGTCTGGAATATTGCTTTGTTCCCACTTTTCCATTCATCCTATCTGCAAATTCTTTCTGATACATTAGAATTGCAAGGTCAAATTCATGTTCCAGGAATTTAAAGCTTATAGAGGATGATATTTGATAAGGAAGGTTTGAAACGATTTTATTGAATTCTGGGAAATCTACCTTAACTGCATCGCCGTTGATAAGTTCCACATTATCGATTTTCTCTTTTTCCAAACGTTTCTTTAATATGTTAAAAATAGCGGTGTCTTGCTCTATAGCTATTACTTTTCCTGCTTTCTTTGCAAGTTCAATTGTCAAGGTTCCGATACCTGGACCAATTTCAAGTACAGTATCCTCTTTTGTAAGCTTTGCATATTCAATGATTTTCTTTCTTTTGAAGTCATCTATAAGGTAATTCTGACCTAAATTCTTATTTAAGATAATCCCATTTTCCTGCAATATTTGTTTAGTCTCTTTAGCTAAGGATATTCTTTCAGTCAACTAATCACCTTTTTAGCCATTAAAATAGTAGTTTATCATATGAAAATCATTGATGATTACATTTTAAAAAAATAAAAAATTAAAAAAATAGAAAAATGAGTTCAACTCTTTTTAGAGTTTCACTCAGGAATTTTATTCCTTGTTTTCGGAATTTGGTTTGTTTTGAGGTTTTTTGCCTCTGTTATTTGGTTTTCTACCTTTGTTCCTATTGTTTCTACCTCTTCCTCTGCCTTTGTTGAATTTTTTCTTTCTGTTGGAAGGGTGTCTAGAAGGAACTTGGGTAAAGATGTAATACTTGTTTTTACCTCTTTTGACGGTAGTTGTATCAAGTTCTAATCTGACTCTTTTTGCAAGCATATCCACAGGTTCTCCAAGTAGAGGGACTCTTTCCTTCAAGTCTTCAAAGCTTTTGAAAGGCTCTTTTTTACGCTCTTCCAAAATCATTTGAGTGTGCTTTTTACCAATACCTGGGATTAGCTCCAATTTATGCATTTTAATGTTAAGTGAATCGATTTCATTGAAGAATTTTACATAAATGTCTTCATGAGCCAAAATGATTTCCTTAATTGCATATTCCAATTCGATTCTACTGGTTGCAGTTAAGTTTTCAAAGTCTAATAATCCTTTTACTCTGTTCACTTTATCTCTTTTTCCAGATCCTATATAGACTTTGTCATGAATATCTAAATCAACACCTTCTTTAGGGGTAACTTCGATTAATGTGAATTTGTCTACTCCAATAGCTTGTGCAATAGGTTTGCCATGAGCAGTTGGTCTTTCTGGATTTACATACCCAAATTTAAGATAATCTAAGATAATTACGTACTCCTCTTTTTTTGGATTCGGATTATCAATGTTTGGATTATCCATATTTTCACCTCATTTTAATTTTAATGTTTATTAGTTCTAGCAAATCTTCTTTTTATTTTGCTAATTCCTTACGATTAATTTTTTGTAATAATTTATTTTTTTAAATTATTATTTAATTTTTTAATATAATATTAGTATATTTTAATCTTATTAATATTTATAATTTTATTCTTTTTTGTTAAAAATAGCAAAATTAAGTGAAGTTTAATGTGAATTTTAAAAAAATGAAATTAGTAAAATAATTAGTAAATTAATTAGTAAATTAATTAGTAAAATCTAAAAAAATTAAGAAATTTAAAAAATATTTAAAAAATAGTGAAATTGTATTTTCTAATAAAAATAAGAAATAGCTAAAAGTAGTAAAAATTGTTAAAAAGTAATCTCTGCATTGAAGAATAAAAATAGAAAAATAATTTGATTTAAAGAGATTTATAAGAATAAATCTTCTTCAATATCATATTTTTCTAAAATTTCAAGAATTTCCTTCATTTCATCGTTTGAAGGAGCATTTCTTTCTTTTGCGAAAATTAATCTTAAGTCCGCCATGTCTCTTGGCACAATGTCTGCTATACGAACAGCTTGCTTGTGGTCGACGTAAGCTTCAAGTTCTTCGATTAATTTTTCAGTATCTTCAAGGGAAAGTTTATTTAGATTAGTTACATGAGCTAAAGTTAAATTTTGTTCATAACTAAGTTCATGTTTTTCTGAAAACTCTTCAAGAATTTCTTTCACTTTAGCTGCAGGTATTGGTTCTGTTTCTAATGTTTTTTTCCCAATCATTGTACTCACTCTTGTAATTTTAAGTGTTCTGGAGTAACGATTAATTCTTTTGCTTTATTACCATCTTTTAATGCAAGTATGTAAGCTTTACCTTTTTTGTCCATTACTTTAGCGGTTTTTCCATGGAATCTGGAATGAGGTTGGCCTTTTTGGATACTTGGGTCGATGATAATGTGTACCATATCACCATTTTCGAATTGTTGAATTCTTCTGGTAATTGGATTTGCACGACCAGGTCTTACTCTTTTGGTCAATTTTTTTCTACTTCTACTTTTAAATCCTCTGGATCTTTGCATTTTTATACCTCTTTAATATTTAATTAATTTTGTGGTAAAAATATAAAACCCATCATTTTATATCTTTTTAAATAGCTAGTAGCCCAGTACGATATTTAAGTTGAATACCATAGCTTAAGCCCTTCGGTTTAGCTATTCATGTAAAAGCCAATATATAAATTCTATTTAGACTTAGCCCTAACCGTAGGTTTAATTGATTAAGACATATCTAAATTTTATATATTGAAAGAAAAAAATATCAAAAATATTATAAAATATCATAAAATTTTAGTGACTGGATTTCAGCAATAATCCAATCTTCTATTTTTGATAGTAATAAACTATATATTTTAAGATATTAATAAAGTTTATGTTTTTATAAGATTTTTTTAATTATTTTTAAATTTTTAAAAAATAGTTTTTAATTTTAAAATTGGAATCATTTGATTCCAACTTCGATCACATCCAATTCTGCACATATTGCCTGTGTGCCAAGAACTTCAGTCACGCTAGGATTGGACCTTCCCTCATCACTTGAGATAAGCTCCTTGATATACAATCCACCTTCTGTTTTAATGATCATTTCAAAGGTTTTTGAATCAATGAACTTAACTTCAATGTTTTTGACTTCCTTTTCTCTAATCTTGTCTGCCCTTCTATGGGAAACTCTTATCGGAGTTCTTTGTTGAATCATATGAAGTGATTGTAGCTTTTCCAAGTCCTCTTCCTTGATGTCATCTTCGCATTTGACCAATGCTCTATAAACCTTATAGGTGTCTGGTGAGGATACTTTAATTTCCGCTTTTCTTTTCCTTTCGGAGAACTTGAGATTCAAGTATTCGGTTTTCCCTTCAGCGACTTCAGCAACCTCTTCAGATATCTTTTCAAGGTCTATTTTTCTAACCTTTGGCTCCTTGATTTCAAGTACAAACGGCCTGCCAGTACCTAGCATTCTAACGTCAATGTCCTCTCTTCCAGCACCGTGGAACTTGGCTTCGTATCCATTTGTGTGCTTTAAGACAGTTTCGGATAAGAGCTCTTCCACTGATTCAGGGTATTGCTTTCCTGTGAAATTGCACTCTTCACAGCCTCTTCCCTTACATTTAGTGCATGGCCATTTGGTTTGAGGAATGCCTCTGACAAGCTTTCTATATCTTCCTTCAATGAAAATAGGGTTGATTTGAAGTCGGACTTTCACTGGATTTTCCATATCTTCCTTTAGGATTCTTCTAAAATCAGCCATCACCAACACATCTTCACCATCAAAGTCAACATTCTGCTCGAGATTTGCTTCAAGCAATTTGCCGATTTCCCTATTGACTTCCTTTTTGATTATTTCAACATCAAAATCAAGTTCATCGCTGATTTCCTGGTCCTTTTCCACTATTTCCTTAGGCAATTTACAGCCAACAACAAATGTGTCAAATTCAACTTTCAAGAGTTCTATTTTTTCATTTACTAAATCAAGAACATCGTTTTCAATATAATTGAAGATATTGTGGCATATTTCACATTCTCCATCGTAAGCTTCCAAATTTAGGGATTCTCTAATTTTAATCCCTCTATCCTCATTGCCATTTCCTTCCACACAGTCTGAAAATTTACGTCCGAGACAATGATTGCAGATTTTTCCATCTGTATAATCAATTAATTCCTGTGCCTTATCCAATGTTTCTTGATTCATTAAAATCTCTCTTTTAAAAAATGAATATAAAAATAAAAGTAGTTTAGTTTGGGGTTTGGAATATTTATTTCATGAATTGACCCATGAGTCTATTCATGGCTCCTCCGCCCATTCCTCTACGTCCAATACCTTTCATGGCTTTTTTAGTATTGTTATAGTATCTTAATAATTCCTTTACGCTGTTCTCGTCTACACCAGAACCTCTTGCGATTCTTGTAATACGGGAAGTCTTGATTATTTTAGGGTTGAGCATTTCCTCTTCAGTCATTGAAGACATGATTATCTTGAACTCATTGATCTTGTCTTCAGTCATTTGACTTGCCTCTTTAGGAATCTTGCCTCCTAAACCTGGAATCATATTCATGACCTGTTGCATAGGACCCATGCTGTTCATCATCTCAAACTGGTTTTGCATGTCCATAAGTGTGAACTTTCCGCTAATCATATTGTTCATGGTTTTAGTAGCGACATCTTCATCAATAACCTCTTCAGCCTTTTCGATAAGGCTTCTGATATCTCCCATACCTAATAATCTTGAAATGAATCTCTCAGGGTCGAATGCCTCAAACTCATCGATTCTTTCACCAGTACCAATGAACTTGATTGGTGCACCGGTTTCAGCTACTGCAGAGAGAGCACCTCCCCCTTTAGCAGTACCATCTAATTTTGAAATGATTATGGAACCGATATCGGTTGCTTGTGAGAATGCTTTAGCTTGCTCTCCTGCCTGTTGACCTATAGTACCGTCAATAACGAGAATGGATTCATCAGGTTCAATGATCTTATCCAACTTGTTCATTTCCTCAATTAAATCCTCTTCGTTCTTATGCCTACCTGCAGTATCGAAAATAATGATCTTTTGATTCTTGAACTGTTTTAAACCCTTTTCTGCAAGGTCTAATGCATCCTTATTGTTAGGGTCACCGTAAAGTTGGATTTGCATATCTTCAGTAAGTTGCTTTAACTGTTCATATGCTGCAGGTCTCCATGTGTCTGTACAAACGACTGCTGGAGAGAAACCTTTTCTTTGCAAGTATTTGCATAATTTACCGATGGTGGTAGTTTTACCACTACCTTGCAATCCTAAGAACAATATTTTGAATGGTTTTTTATTGACTTCAAGCTCTTTAGCTTCACTGCCGAGCAAATTAACCATTTCTTCATAGATAATTGTAATTACATGTTCCCTTGGGGTAATTCCTTTTGGTGGCTCTTCATTAAGTGCACGGTCTTCGATTGTTTTGGATAATTTTAATACAAGCTGGATGTTTACGTCTGATTGGATTAAAGCTCTTTGAATATCTTTGACTACTTCCTTTACAACCTTTTTGTCAATAACACTCATTCCAGCCAATTTTTTCATGGTGTTTGTAAGGTTTTCTCCTAAACTTCCTAACATTGACATAATATCTCTCCGATATTTTTTGATAATGGATTGAAATAATTATATTTTTTTAAATCACTATTTTGTTCCAGTCCTCCAAAACAAAATAATAGTTTATCTTATTAACTTTAATGTATAAATTAATATTATATAAAAGTTTATTTATCTTTTATTATAAAATTATTGATATAGATACATAAATTTGATTTTAAGTTTTTTATTTTTTATCATTAATTTAAAATTTTTAATTGAAATTATGTTAAAAAGATATATTTATAGTAGTTGAGGGTTTAAAAATGCTTGAAAAATTAGTAGAATCATTAAGAGAAGCACCAGTTGTTAAGAAAGGAGAATATGATTACTTTGTTCACGGTATCAGTGATGGAATTCCTGCAATGGACCCAGCAGTTTTAAAGGAAATTGCTAAAGTGATAGATGAAATTTTAGATTTGTCTAAAATCGATAAGATTGTCGGTGTTGAAGCAATGGGTATTCACATTGCAACTGCATTATCTTTCGAGACTGGCATTCCATTTATTGTTATTCGTAAAAGGCAATACGGATTGCCTGGTGAACATGAAATAGTCAAATCCACTGGTTACGCAACTTCCAAATTATACATCAATGACTTGAATGAGGGAGATAATGTCCTTTTAGTGGATGATGTAGTAAGTACAGGAGGAACTCTCACTGCTGTCATCAATGAATTGAAAGGCATTGGTGTAAACTTAGTTGACACTGTTGTTGTTGTTGAAAAAGGTGAAGGTAAAGGTGTTGTTGAAGAAGCTACCGGTGAAGACATCAAGACTCTTGTAAAATTGGATGTTGTTGATGGAAAAGTTGTGGCCGATTCATTGTTATAATCCCTCTTCTTTTTTTTAATTTTTTATTTTTTTAAATTTTTTAAAGTCTATATTTAAGGCTAATCCAATTATAGATTAGTCTGGTTGATGGATTTTAATATTTATTTTTTTAAATTATTTTGATTTTAGTTGATAAAATGGCATTATACGATATGGAGCTTAAAAGGGTTATAAAGAAAATCAACTCTTTAAATGTTAGGAATGTGGGATTGCAGTTTCCAGAAGGACTTAAGATGCAAGCTGTAGCTCTTGCAAGGGAAATAGAAAAGCAAACTGAAGCTACTGTAATTGTATCCGCAGATCCTTGCTTTGGAGCTTGTGATGTTTCAGACAGAAAGATGAATGGAATAGTTGATTTCATTGTTCATTATGGACACACTCCCCTTCCGCTTAGATACAGCATTCCTACAATGTTTATAGAAGCTAAAGCCAATGTTAAAATCAAGGATTATCTTGAAGAGGCATTGGAACAATTGGAGGGTTATTCCAAGATAGCTATTGCAACAACTGCACAACACTTGCATTTGCTTGATGAGATTGTAGACTTCTTAGAGGATAATGGCAAGGAAGTTGTTATCGGCTCTTCAAGAAGCACCAGAAAGGGGCAGGTTTTAGGTTGCAATTTCACTTCTGTAAAGAATTTAGGGGCAGATGTTTACCTATTCATTGGCAGCGGTAATTTTCATCCCTTAGGAATCTATTTGTTTACAAAAGCTCCAGTTTTAGCTATTGATCCTTATAGTGGGGACATTCGTGAAATGAGTGCCTATGCAGACAGGATCTTGAGAATCAGATTTGCAAGAATCGTGAAGGCACGGGAAGTTACAAAATGGGGAATTATAGTTTCCTCAAAGGAAGGCCAATACAGGATGAAATTGGCTAAGGAAATTAAGAAACTTCTTGAAGATGAGGGAATGGAGGCCTATATTCTCCTTATGGATCATGTAAATCCTGATGTATTGCTTCCATATATGGAACTTGAAGGATTTGTTGTAACCGCTTGTCCTAGAATAGCTATTGATGATTCCCAAATGTATAAAAAGCCAGTTATAACTCCTAAAGAGTTAGAGATTGTCTTAAACAAAAGGGAATGGGAAAAGTATCAATTGGATGAAATATTGTTTGAAGATAGGTATTATCAATAATTGGCGTTTTATTCTTTTTTATTTTTTCTTTTTTATTTTTTAATTTTCATTTTTTTTTAAAAATTAGATTAGTTTTCATACTCCCTTTTATTGTTCTATAATTTTAAAACTATTTCTTAAAACCGAATTTTTTATATATTACTAAAAAACATAAATAACTTACATATAAATAATTGATAATTTTATGAATGATTTATGAATGAAAATTTTTCAAATTTAATTTCATATTGTTCAAAAATCAAAATAAATTTTATAAATGGAATTATGAAATTTATTTCTTGGATTAATTGTCCTAGTTCTATAAACGGAGTTATAGGGTTGTTTGGAGGATTGTCCTAATTTTATAAACAGAATTATAAAATGTTGAACTTGGCAAAATTGCCTGTTATGAGGTGTTTAGATGAAAATGGAATCTGGAGATTTTGTAATGCCTGGTGACTTTTTAAGTGTAAGTGAACAGTTCTTACCAGGTCAAGGAGCATACGAAGATGATGGAAGCGTAAAATCTGGTGTTCCTGGAAATGTATTGATTGATGAAGATGAAAAGGAAATCTCTGTAATATCAAAATCTGGTGGTCCAAACCTATTGAAAGTTGGAGATATTGTATACGGTGAGGTAAAAGATGTACGTGGCCAAAGAGCTTTAATAACTATTTATTCTAAAAAGGGAACCAGACGTGAATTGGCTCTTCCTTATTTGGCAGCGATTCACATCTCCCAAGTAACCCCTGGTTACATCGATAAGCTTACTGACGCTTTTAGAATTGGAGATTTAATTGAAGCAAAAGTAGTTAAGATTATGGGAGATAACCTTGATTTGAACACAGAAGACATTACTTCCGGTGTTGTAAAGGCTATGTGTACCAGATGCAGAACCTTTATGGATCCTTGCAATGAATCTGAAGTATACTGCCCTGTATGTGATAGAAAGGAAAAAAGAAAAGTTTCTAAAAATTATGATTATTAATTTTTAATAAGAATGCAGATTTGTAGTTGTTTATTTAATTTTTAAGGAAAAGATAACATGGAAATTGAAGTTGTAAAAGATACCAAATTAGAACTCGAAATGATTATTCACGGAGAAAACCACTCTCTTTGTAATGTTTTAAGAAAATATCTCATGGAAGATAATGATGTAGAATATGCGGTTTATGGTATTGATCACCCTCTTACCGGTGAACCTATCATGACCATTAAAACTAAAAGAACAAAAAGACCAAGAGACTCTCTTTTAAGAGCAGCTCAAAGATTAAAAGAAGAAACTGCCGAATTTAAAGAATTGCTTGAAGGAATCTAATTTTGAATTCTTTCTTCTTTCTTATTTTTTTTATTTTTTAGTTTTAATTATCTTTTTTTATTATTTTCTTATCATTTTTTAAATTTTATTTTATGGTTTTGTTTTAAATTCGATTTATTATAATTTTATTTATTATTTTTATGCGGGGTGAGAGCATTAAATATAAGATTCCATCATTGACTGTTGACATTTTTATTTATAATGAAAATCATGAATTCATATTGATTCAAAGGAAAAATCCTCCTTTTGAAGGATCCTGGGCATTGCCTGGCGGATTTGTTGATTATGGTGAAACAACAGAAAATGCTGCTATTAGAGAAGCTAAGGAAGAAACTTCCATTGATATTGAATCTGTAGAATTATTCAAGGTATATTCAGATCCAGACCGTGATCCAAGAAGACATACAGTGTCTATAATCTATTTGGCTCATGGCAATTTTGATGATGCAAAGGCGGATGATGATGCTAAGGATATTGGGGTATTTTCATTTGATGTTTTAAAAGAAAGAAAACTTGCATTTGATCATGAATCAATCTTAACTGATATAAAAAAACATTTAGAAGAAAATTAATTTCTTCTCATTTTTTTAAAAAAAACTAACTGATTTTTGCATAAATTTTTTCAAAAAAATTGTAAATTTTTTAGTATTTTTCAATCTACTAACAATCTGTTTTTATTATTATTTTTTACTAAATTTTTACAATTTTTCTTAATTTTTAGGCGTTTTTTACCCTATTTTTAAATTAAGTTTAAATACTATGACTGAATAATCTTTATTTATAAGTATGTTATATATAAAGTATTTAATCATTTACGAAATTTATAAAACTTAAATTTCAGAATTTTAATTAAGTTGAATTATTATAGGAAAGGTAAATGTTTCGATTATAATTATTGGAGATTATAATCAATGTCTATTGTGTTTAAATTTAATTTTAAAATTTTTTAATTTCTGTTTTTAAAGAGTAGTATCTTATATTGGAGGTAAATAATGGAATTCTGTCCAAAATGTGGTGGTATGATTCTTCCTCAAGAAGTAGGGGATGAAGATGATAAACAGATTGTATTAAAATGTTCCACCTGTGGCTATGATTCATCTGAAGTGGATAAAGCCGAATATTCAATTGAAAAGAAAGTGGAATCCAAAGAAACCGTTATAATGAGAGGAGATGAAAGTGGTTTACGTTCTACTGTAAGAGAAATTTGTCCGAAATGTGGACACGATCGTGCTTCATACGAATTGCTTCAAACCCGTAGTGCTGATGAAGCGCCAACTCGTTTCTTCACTTGTGAAAAATGCGGTCATAAATGGAGAGGCTATGATTAATTAATTTAATCATTTTTTAAATTTTTTAGTTTTAAATTAATATTTACATTTATTATTCATTTAATCGTATTTATAGCGATTTTACTAAGGGTATTATAGTGTGTTAATTATTGATGAGTGAGTATTCTTAGTATTTTTAAGTAAGGGGATAAAATGACTAATTCAAAAAATAGTAATTTGGAAGGTGTTTCTAAGGGAAACGATGAATCAGCTCCCAGAGCTAACGATTCCACTTCTGATAAAAAAACTAGATTCAATAAATCCAAATCTATCTCTAAGGTTTTCAAGGAATTAGAATTTGAAGATGATGAATCTTATAAAGTTTCTAATGACTATGAAGATGATGTAGATGAGATTATTCCTATTCATAATGAATATGGGGATTTAGAAGAATCTGATGCTTTCGATGATGAATCTATTGAAGGAGGAGTTATCATTAATCCTAATGTAGATGATTCAATTGAAGTAAATGTTATTGAATCAACTGAGAATGTTGATTTAAAAGAAAATGCTGAGTCTATTGATGATGAAGCTAGTGATGAGTCTAGCGAATCATTTGATGGTGATGAAGAGATTGATGATGAAGACTCTTTTATCGCTCAAAAAGATAGTGATGTTGCATTAGCGGATGAAGATGTGGGAGAAAAAATTGGCAAATCTTCTGCTCAAGGTGTATTGATAAATAATAAGGAAAAATCTTCTGACTCTAACAAATCTTTAGATATTTTTGATTCCTCTACAATGTTAACCTTTGTTGGTTTTATTGTAGGTTTGGCAATCCTAATCATTGGAATAACTTATTATGCTTCAAGTTCTGATCGTGTTGTGGATAATGTTTTATCCGGTGAGACTGCAGGACTTGCAATTTTCTTGGTAATTATTGGACTTATTATTATCGGATTTTCTTTATTGAAGTTCTTCTCCTCTTCAAAGTCTTCGTTGATTATCGATACATTCAACAGCATTAAGAGTATTGATTATGACGAAGTAAGCGAGGACGGTATTACTCGTGAAGACTTTGATGCTATTTTTAGCGTCTTGAAAAGAAAAAAAGATTCTAATTTTTCCGGTAACGGCGATAAAGACAAATCTGTTGATTCCTCTAAAGATTTATTTGAGAATGACAAGGAAGAAGAACTTTCTGATGATGATATCAATTCTTTATACTCTGATTCAAATCTAACATCTCAAAAAAATCAATCTTCTTTTAAAGAGCATGAAAATGCCAATTCAACAGAAATTTCAGATGATGAAACTGATGATGACTCTGATGAGATCATTCCTATTCATTCTAGATTAAATAGGGAATCTGATGGGTCTGATTTGGAGGATAAGTATTCCAAATATGATTTTGAAGATGATGAGGATGAATTTGATTCAGCTGTTGAGATTTATGAGGATGTTCCTGATGAAATTCCTGAGGACGAATCTGATTTAGTTGAAGAAGATGAATTGATTATCTATGAGGATATTGAAGGGCCTATAGATGAGCCTGTTGAAGAGGCTATTGAAGAAAATCATCTTGAGGAAGATATCGTTGAAGGGTATCCGGATTCCAATTTAGAGGCTGAAAAGATGGATGGTTTAGAAGAAAAATATTCCAAATATGATTTTGAAGATGATTATGATGAGACCTTTGAAGAATCTAAAAGTTCTAAACCTCAATTCAAAAAGTCTGTTGACTTGTCAAAGTTTGATGGTGATTCCTTAAGTGAAGAGGAATTGGCTGAAAAGGAAAGGAAAGCTCAAGAATTGGAAGAGAAAAAAAGAAGAATCATTGAAGGAACCAATTTTGATAATAGTTTAAGAAAACATTAACTTTTCTTAAATTTATTTTTTCTTTTATTCTTTCGTAAAATCCATCATCTATTTTTTATTTACTTAGCTATATGCTCGTTTTTTTCACACTTTTTTTAATATTTTTCAATATTTTTTCATTTTTTCATATAAAAATTTTTAAAAAATTTTAACTTTTGATTAGATTTATAAATGATTAGATACTTATATAATATTATAATAAAATAATATGATTTTATTAAATTTCAAGAATTTAAAAAATTAAATTATGCATTATTTTAATAAATTTTTTATAAATAAAATATGGCTTAATTTAGGTATTTTGATTTATAAAATATATAATCAATGCTTAAAATTAAATCAGAGTTGATTTTTAATGTTTAAAGCAGAGTTAAGTGATTCTAGTATTTTAAAAACCAGTTTCGATGCTATTTCATCTATTGTAGATGAAGTACAAATCCAAACTGACAGTGAAGGTTTTCGTTTAGATGCCTTAGACCGTAGTCATATTACTTTTGTTCATCTCGAACTTAAATCTAGTTTATTTGATGAGTTCATTTGTGATGAACCAGAAAAGATTAATATTGACACAGATGAGTTAATGAAAGTATTAAAACGTTCTAAAGCTAATGACCGTGTCTTAATGTCATTAGATGAAGGAAATCTTATTCTCACTTTTGTTGGTGAAGCTACAAGAACTTTCAAAATTAGATTGATTGATATGGAATATGATTCTCCTGCACCTCCTTCATTGGATTATCCAACTGAATTTGAGATTCCTTTCACACTCTTAAAAGACTCAATTCAAGATATGGATATTTTCTCTGATAAAATCACTTTAATGGTAGATCAAGAAAACTTCTATGCATCTGCTGAAGGTGAGTTTGGAGATGCAAACATTGAATATTTACATGGTGAAAAAATAGACACTAAAGCTAAATCCATTTTCTCTTTAGAAAAAATCAGAGAAATGCTTAAAGCAGACAAATTCTCTGAAATCGCTACTATTTGTCTTGGAAACGATATGCCATTGACATTAAGTCTTAAAATGGTATCTGAAGATGGGGAACTCAGTTTCTTGCTTGCTCCAAGAATAGAATCTGAAGACTAAATAGAAGATTTAAGCTTTTTAAATAGTCTTTTTAAATAGCCAATAAATTAATTTATTCTTAAATTAATTTATTTTATTTATTCTTTATAGCTTTAAAGCTATTTACACCCTTTAAATTTTTATACATTATTAACTTTATTAAAACAATCAGTATTAATTAAATCAGTATTAAATCAGTATTAACTAAATTTTTAGTTTCTTAAGTTTTGGCGAATTTATTTTAAATTTATGATTTTTATGCAAGGCGACTTTTTTCAAGTATTACGCAGAGTTCAAAAGGAAGAACGTAATAAATCCTCTCTAGCTAGAGTGGATAATGATTTCTATAAGCAGTTACGTGATTACATTAAGGACTTAGAGCGTTCTGTAGCGAACGATCCTTTTGGAAATGAGCAATTGTTACTCAATAATGCTCAAAGGATTGCTACTGAAATTTGTGAGCTTAGGGAATCTAAAATTACTCAAGCAGCCAATAACAATATCTACAGATCTTTTCTTCTGTTCAAAAAGGACAATCCTCAATTTGACCTCTTGGATACTACTCCTTTGAATCTTACAGATGAAGAGGAAACCTTATATTTCTTATTGATGGATGCTCTTAAAAATCATAGATATAGAATTTCCTTAGATGAATATAGCGAAGAAACCTCTATTGGAGGAAATTATGAAGATTCTGAAGAGAATGATGGGGATTTTGATGAGGATGAAGAAAGCTCTTTTGTAGAGGATTCTTATGAATCAACCAGTTCTGTTGAAGAGGAAAGTGATGTTTCTGATGAGATGGAAAATGAGATTTCTGATGCTCTTGGAGAATCTAATGAAGTTTTAGATAGGTTAAATCAGATCAAGAATGCAAAAGTAATCACTGATGAAACTTATGAAAACATTGATAAGCAGGTAGCTAATCAAAGGTATCCTGGCCAAGGCACTGTAGACAATGATCAAAAGCTTGCAGAAGCTGAAACTGGAGAAGTGGAAGATAAACAAGAGGAAACTCCAGTTATTACTCAAGAGTCTCAAGAATCAGCAGAAGAATCAGCAGAAGAATCAATAGAAGTCCAATCCAATGTGGAAGAGGATACTAAACGTGAAAGTTATGTTTCCACCAATCCAGAGGACTTTTACAAAAATCCGGATAGTCAGTTTGTAGATTTGGACAAATTGGAACCTAATTATGATGATGACTATTATGATTCAATAGCTGCAGGGTCCAATTATGCTGCTCCAAGTGAAGATGACTTCAATCTGATTTTTGCAAAGCCTAAAAAGCCTAAAGTTGAGTCTGCAAATGCTGAAGAAAAGACACCAGTTAATGATGAGTCTGCAGAAACTAAGGATAATGCATCAGCGAAGATTGAATCCAGACAATCTGAATTAAGATTTTCATCCGGGCTTGATGTAAAGGGAAAGAAAACTACCCGTACTGATGGTTTTAATAAAGCTATTAATGATAATATTGATGTTAAAAAGGGTAATGCTCCTAAAAAACCAGTTGATAAGACAAGAGGAGGATTATTTGCTAGAGGCGAAATAGAGAATGCAACTGTTGTCCTTAGTGAAGATGTCGGTGAAATGGTAGGCATTGATGGAAAGGTTTATGGCCCTTTCTTGGCAAATGATGTTGTTATCTTGCCGAATATAACTGCTCAAATTCTCATTGACAACAATAAGGCAAGTTTAATAAAATACTAAATTCCATTTCTATTTCTTAAACTTACTATTTTTATAATTATTTATAACATACAAAACCTTATATATAGATAATAATCATATATAATTAATGTATCTATAATAATATGATATTTTCTTATTTTAAAATATTTTTTTAATTATTAGATTCCAAGATTTACAGTTTGTTAAATCTTTTTTATAGTTTTTAAACTTTCAATTTAGTTTATCCTATGAATGAATAGGGACTATATTGTTCAATCTATTAGAAAATGTTTAAATAAAAATATTTTTTATAAGAATGTGTAGATGCGCTCATGCTCGTAAGAAACTGAAAAATGTTCTTATTAGTATGTTATAATTTATCCTCATGCTAAATGGAAACCTAAACAGTTCCAAGTGGTTTGTTGTAATTATTTATTATATAATCTGTTAATTAAGTTCTAAAAGTCTTTTAACAGAGAAATCAATTAAAGGTGAAAAATATGAAAATGCCTAAAGAAAAAAGAACTTACTGTCCACATTGTAAAAAACACACTATGCATGAAGTGCATACTTCCAAAAAGAGAAAAGCTAGTGAATTAAAATGGGGACAAAGACAATTCAGAAGAGTTACTGCAGGGTACAGAGGTTATCCAAGACCATTACCAGGTGGTAACAAGCCGGTTAAAAAATTAGATTTAAGATACAAATGTAAAGAATGTGGAAAATCCCACATCAGAAAATCTTTCAGAGTAGGAAAACCTGAATGGGTATCTAACTAGGTGATTTGTATGGCAAGTAATGGAAGAGGAAACTTTTTAAGAGTTAAATGTTTAGATTGTGATAACGAACAAATCATTTTCGATCGTGCAGCTTCTGATGTAAAATGTATCATCTGCGGTAAAACTATTGTAAAATCCCGTGGCGGAAAAGCTAAAATCATGGCTCACATCGATGAAGTTTTACAATAAGCTTAAAATTATTAATAGCCAATTACTATCAAAACACGCTATTTTAGCTGAATATGTAATTGGTTGTTATGTGATCTTAGAATAAAGATTGGTTATAATGATTATTTTAATTATTCTTAACCATATCTTAACTGTTTTTATTTCGGTGTTTTAATTGGTAAGAAAAAGTCAAGAATGGCCAGATGAAGGAGAACTTATTGTAGGAACTGTCTACAAAGTTGTTAACTATGGTGCATTTGCTAACTTGGAAGAATACGCAGGTAAGGAAGCTTTCATTCATATTTCTGAAGTTTCTTCTGGTTGGGTAAAGAATATTCGAGATCATGTAAGAGAAAATCAAAAGATTGTTGCTCGTGTTTTAAGAGTTAATCCTAAAAAAGGTCATGTAGACGCTTCTTTGAAAAGAATCAGAGAAGACCAAAGGACTAAAAAGATTCAACAATGGAAAATTGAACAAAAAGCTGAAAAATTCTTGGAATTAGCTGCTAAATCTTTAGATAAAGACTTGGATACCGCTTACGATGAAGTGGGATATGAACTTATGGATATCTTTGGAGATATCTATGGTGCATTTGAAAGCGCTTCTGAAGAAGGGGCAGGCACTCTTACTGAAGAGGGAATTAGCCAGGAGTGGGCTGATGCCATAACTGAAGTTGCTGTCAAGAACATTCAACCTCCTGAAGTTCACATCAGCGGTTATGTAGATATTAAAAACTACAACCCAGATGGTGTAGAGGTTATTAAGAAAGCACTTATGGCAGCAGAAGCTGAAAACATTGAAGTTCAATGTGTTGGAGCTCCTCGTTACAGGATTACTGTAACTTCTACTGATTATTTGGTTGCTGAAAAGCAATTGAAGGAAGCAGCAGAAAAAGCAATTTCTATCGTAGAATATGCAGATGGAACTGGAGAATTCTTACGTGAAATTGAAAATTAATTAGTGAATCAGATGAAAATGAAAATGAAGAAGTGTCCTGTTTGTAATATTTACACACTTAAATCCCAATGTCCAAATTGTGGTGGTGAACTTAAAGTGATTCACCCTCCAAAATTTTCCGTTGAGGATAAGTATGGTAAATATCGTAGACAATTAAAGAAAGAGATGCTTAATAAGGAATAAAAAGTTTTTGATTAGCAAGCTATTGTTAGTTTAAAAACCATTATTCTATTTTTTTATTTTTCTATTTTTATGATTTTACGATTACGATTATTTGATTTACAATTATTTGATTTGCGATTATTGATTATATATAAAATGTTCTTAGAGGTGATCTTATGAGAACAACTCAATTTAAAGTATTAGAAGAAGTTAGTTTAAACAATCCTATATTTATTGAAGCACTTCCTGGAATCGGTCATGTAGGTAAATTAGCAATTGATCATGTTATTGATGAACTTGATGCTACTAAATTTGTAGAAATCTATTCTCCTTATTTCCCTCCACAAGTTCTTGTTGGTGAAGGTGGAGTGGTAGAGGATATGACAAATGAAATGTATTACTTGAAGTCTGCAGGTGCAGATGAAAGGGATTTCATATTTTTAGTAGGTAATTGTCAAGCTTTAGCGCCTGAAGGTCAATACGAACTCTGTGGTTCTATCCTTGACTTCGTTGAATCAAAAGGGGCTAAAGAGTTTTACACTTTAGGTGGTCTTGCTACCGGTCAACCTGTAGAAGGTACTGAAGGTCGTGTTTTAGGTGCTGCTACTGACGAAGAGCGTATTGAAATGCTTAAGGAAGCAGATGTTGAAATCAGATCTGCTGATGGCGGTATCGTTGGTGCTTCTGGTTTATTCTTAGGTTTAGGTAGACTCAGAGGAATGAAAGGAGCTTGCTTAATGGGTAAAACTCCGGGTTATTTCATTGATGCTGAAGCAGCTGAAGCTATATTGCAAAAATTAGCTATTCTCGTAAAACTCGAAGTAAGTACTGAAGAGTTAGAAGCAAAAGCTGAAGAAATCCGTGAAATGATTAGCCAAGCTCAACAAATGGAGCAAGAAATGCTTCAAAGAGCTATGGGTCAACAAGCACCACAACAAACTCAAGATGACCTCAGATACATAGGTTAATTAAACTTTTAAATTTTAAAACGATAGCTTTTTAGCTATTTTCTTTTTTTATTTTTTTCAATTTTATTCTACTATTTTTTCAAATTTTAAAATTTATCATGCTATTTTTTAAATAATTTTTTATACTTTGTAAAATAGATATAATAAAGTATTATAATAATATAAGTTTATTAAAAAACAATAAACAATTTTAATCTTTTAAAAATTACAAAAATCAAATAAAAATTAATTAGATTTACATTTTATAATAATTAGGAATGATATTATGCTTCAAATTGCAGTTACAGGTAAACCGAATGTAGGAAAATCCTCATTTTTTAATTCAGCCACTGCATCTCAAGTGGAAATGGCTAATTATCCATTTACAACCATCGATGCAAACAAGGCTGTTGCTCATGTTATCAGTGAATGTCCATGTAAGGAAATGAATGTCACATGCAATCCACACAACTCCCAATGCATTGAAGGGACAAGATTGATTCCAATAGAATTGATTGATGTGGCAGGGCTTGTTCCAGGAGCTCACGAAGGTAAGGGACTCGGAAACAAGTTCTTGGATGACCTGATGCAAGCTAAAGTATTCATTCATGTGATTGATGCTTCAGGCTCTACTGATGCAGAAGGAAACCCAGTTGATCCAGGTTCACACGACCCATTGGAAGACATTGAGTTTTTAGAGCATGAAATCGTCATGTGGATGTATGGAATCGTTAGCAAGAACTGGGTAAGGCTTATCCGTAAGGTTGAAGCTGAACACTTGGACTTTTCCAAAGTCATTTTTGATCAGTTATCCGGTACCGGTATCCTAATTGAAGATGTGATTGAAGCTTTAAGAACTGTAAATCCTAATTACGGCAAATGGGAAGATGAAGACTTGATTGAATTTGTACGTAATCTCTTGAATATTGCAAAACCTTCCCTAGTAATTGCAAATAAGGCGGATTTGCCTGGAGCACGTGATAACATTGAAAGAATGCAAGAGAAGTATCCTCGTGTAATCCCAACATCTGCTGAATCTGAACTTGCACTTATGAATGCTACAAGAGCAGGATTGATTTCATACATTTCTGGAGACAGCAGTTTTGAAATCCTTGAAAAGGACAAATTAAACGCTAATCAAATCAAGGCATTGGAATACATTCAAACCAATATCCTTGATGTTTATGGAAGCACAGGCATTCAAGAGGCATTGAACACTGCAGTCTTTGATCTTTTAGACATGATTGTTGTCTATCCTGTAGGAGATGAGCATAAACTTACAGATCAAAAAGGAAATGTGCTCCCAGATGCTTTCCTAGTGCCTAAAGGTTCAACTCCTCGTGAATTTGCATATATCATTCACACAGATATCGGTGATAAGTTCATGCATGCAGTAGATGCAAGAAAGAGCATGAGAATTGCAAGCGATTATGAGCTTCAAGACAGAGATATTATTAAGATTATTACACATTAAATGTACTTTGATTAATTAAAAACAAATTAAGATTATTTTATTATTTATTAGGTGAATAAATATGATGCATCCACGTCCAAGTCCAATAGCAGCTTCATTATACACTTTAAGAGATTTAAATGCAGATGTAATTGTTATGCATGGGCCACATGGCTGTTGCTTTAGAACAGGAAGGCTCCTTGAAAGTGATGGTGTTAGAGTTGTTACAACAGCTATGGCTGAAAATGATTTTATTTTAGGTGCAGGCGAAAAGCTTCAGGAAACCTTGCAGGAAGCTTATGATACATTCAATCCAAAATTAATGGGTATTGTAGGAACTTGTGCAAGTATGATTATTGGTGAAGACTTAAAAGAGCCAATTGAAAACCTTGGCCTTGATTGTGTTATCTTGCCAGTGGAGTCTCATGGAGGTTTCGGTGAAGGAGACAATACAGAAGGAGCTATTGCAGTGCTTAATGCTGCTGTGGAATATGGTGTAATCCCTCAAGAGGAAACTGATCGCCAAAATGAAATGCTAAGACTTGCAACATATGTTGAAAAGACTCGTGGAATGGCACAAGGAAAATACATCAAGCCTAATTTTGGAGAAAGCAAGGAAAAGGTAGCAAAGATTATTGTAAAAGCAATTCAAGAAGGCAAAAAGGTAGCATTTGTGTTGAATGCTAAAAAGGAAACTTCATATCTCTTTGCAGACATTCTAAATTGTGATTTTTCCAGATTATTTGATGATGCTAATATTAATTCTAATAAGGACATTGAAAATCTTCATTTCATTGCTAATTTGGATGAAAACATAGGTCTTCCAAGAATCAGACAGCATGCAGTGAATATAACTAAAGAGCTTAATGAAACTGGTATTGAGATTGAATGCATCACCGGGGGCCTTGATGAATATCCTATCACCCCAAGAAAGGCAGAGGAATATCTTGAAGAAATCAAGCCAGATCTTGTAATCGTTGCTGGTGTTCCTCATGCATTGTATGTTGAAGAGCTTGACTGTGAAACCATTGCTGTTACAGATGGTCCAAGACTTGTTCAACCACTTAATGAATTAGGTTACTCCCATGTCATAGCTGAATTAGATGCTCATTCTAAGACATTAGGTGTAGATGAGATAGTTGATTCTGACTTTGGTATGATGATACGTTCAGTTATTGAATGGGAGCTTGAATAAAACTAATATTTATTTAATTAACTATCAGTTTAATTAATCGTTATTTTAATTTAAATTATAGAATAATTTTTTCAAAAAATAGTTTAATATATTAAACTAAAATTTAATATCTAAAATTTCAATATATTAAAAAATTTAAAAATTTCAATTTAATATTTATTTGCAGGTAATTTTTATGATTACAATTATTGATTATAAAAGTGGAAATCTCAGAAGCATTTCCAATAGTTTTAAAAAAATAGGTGTTGAAGCCATCATTACAAGCGATCCAATTGAGATTGCAAATGCTAAACATCTTGTTCTTCCAGGAGTAGGCGCTTTTGGAACAGCTATGGAAAACATCGAACCTTTTAAGGATGCGATTTTCGAACATATTGATGATGGAAAGCCATTTTTAGGGATTTGTTTAGGTCTTCAAGTGCTTTTATCCTCAAGTGAAGAGTCTCCGGGTGTAAAAGGGCTTGACATTTTCAAAGGTCATGTCGCTAAGATTCCTGAAGGCAGAAAGATTCCTCATATGGGATGGAATCAATTGAAGCAAGTTAAGGAATGCCCTATTTTAGATGGTGTTGATGGCAAGGACTTTTATTTTGTACACTCCTATCATGCTGTACTTGATGATGATAGTAATTTGTCTGCTGTTGTGGATTATGGCATTGATTTAACTGCTGCAGTATCAAAGGATAATGTATTTGCAACCCAGTTCCACCCAGAAAAAAGTGGAGTCCCAGGTTTGAAGATACTTAAGAACTTTGTTAATTTAGAATAATTAAATTATTCTATTTAATTTACTCATTTTTTCAATTTATTCTATTTCAATTTTTATTCAATTTTCTTTTTTTATAAAAAACTTTATTTATTATAAAATCTAAGTATATTTAGAAATCTAAGTAATTTTAGAAATCTAAAGATATTTAGAGTATATTGGGGGTAAAAAGATGGAATTAAAAAACTTAGCATTAATTTCAATCATTTCACTATTTTTAATAAGCGGATTTATTGTATCTGTTAGTGCGGAAAATTCTTATGATGACAAATATATTGATGGGTTGAATGTGAGTTTTGATTTAGATCAATCTTTGAAAGATGCTAAATTAGAAAATAAAACTATTATGATTATTTTCGATCAAAGCTCTTGTGTTTATTGCGACATGCTTAAGGAAAATACTTTAACTGATTCTAAAGTTCAAGAGGCTATAAATGAAAAATATATCCCTGCTATTGTGGATATAAATAAAAATCCTATGATAGCAAGTAATTATAATGTGTATGGAACTCCAACTGTGGTATTCGTAAGTGGAGATGAAGAATTTGTTTATCAAATCGATGGATATTTAGATCCTGAAGAATTCCTAGATGAACTTAAACAAATTGAATAATTTAGTTTTATACGGTGATGTTATGGAGATAATGCCGATTATTTCATTTTTTACAGGAGTTATTTCAATATTGTCTCCTTGCATTATACCCACTATACCTATAATTGTAGGATTTAGCTTAAAAGCAAAGTCAAAAGCGGAAATATTGTCATTCATACTTGGATTATTCAGCATTTTCACAATAATCATATTTATGACAGGATTCTTTACAGCTATTCTCTATAAATATATTGGTTATGTTAGAGTCATTGCAGCAGTTCTTTTGTTGATTATTGGAATATTGATGTTATTTGATTATAAATTGCCATTTAAATCAATCAGTGCTAAAACAGGTGAAGGCAAACTCAATTCATTCATATTAGGATTTCTAACTTCGATCGCTTGGGCAGATTGCTATAGTGCATACCTTATTTCTCTTATAACCTTGCTTGTAAGTTCAAACAGTCCATTATACGCAGTTGGGAATATACTTATTTACGTTTTAGGATTTGCATTGACCTTGCTTGCCTTATGTTTGGCAATTTCAAGAATAGATTTGGAGAAATTGATTTCAAAAGCAAGCTATATCCCTAGAATATTTGCGATTTTGATTATTATTGGAGCTATTTATTTGTTCTACACTTCAATACAAGTATTTTTATAATTTTTTACTTTTTTTACTTTTTTATTTTTTTCACTCTTTTCACTCTACTTTTTTTAATTTTAAACTTAAAAATCAAATCTTATATAATTAATAAAACAAATATAATTACATAAAGATTATAAAATTATTAAATTTTTTATCATTTTTAAATAATTTTAATAATTAAATAATTTTAACATAATTCTAAGATTTTAAGTGGAGATTGAAATGATTTACTCAAAAGAAATTGAAAATATGTGTCCTGTTCATAAGGGAGCAGACCATGGTCCTGCACCAATACCTGAGGAAGGCAGATGGGTAAAATCCAAGGAAATAAGCGATATTTCCGGACTCACTCATGGTATCGGATGGTGTGCACCTCAACAAGGATGCTGCAAATTAACCTTAAATGTTAAGGAAGGAATCATCGAAGAGGCATTGGTTGAAACTCTCGGATGTTCTGGTATGACTCATTCTGCAGCAATGGCTGGTGAAATTCTTGTTGGAAAGACAATCCTTGAAGCATTGAATACAGACCTTGTATGCGATGCAATCAATACAGCTATGCGTGAATTATTCTTGCAAATTGTTTACGGTAGAACCCAATCTGCATTTTCAGAAGGGGGTCTTCCAATCGGTGCTGGCCTTGAAGACTTAGGTAAAGGTCACAGATCCCAAGTTGGAACCATTTACTCAACTAAAGTGAAAGGACCAAGATATTTGGAACTTACTGAAGGTTACATCACTGAAATAGGTCTTGATGAGGATGATGAAATCATTGGATACAAATACATCAATATGGGTGTAATGCTTGACTTAATCAAAGATGGTGTAGATCCAATGGAAGCTATTGAAAAGGCAAGTGGTCAATACGGCAGATTTGAAGATGCTGTTAAAAAGATTGACCCAAGGAAGGAATAGGAGGAATAATAATGAGTTTATTTGAAAGTTATGAAAGAAGAATAGATCAAATTGTTCCTGTACTTGAAAAATACGGCATTAAAGACCTTGAAGAAGCTAAAGCTATCTGTAATGAAAAGGGATTCAATCCATATGATATTGTAAAGTCTGTTCAACCTATTTGTTTTGAAAACGCTTGTTGGGCATACACTTTAGGTGCAGCTATTGCAATCAAAAAGGATTGCAAAAAGGCAAGTGATGCTGCAACTGCAATCGGTGAAGCATTACAGGCATTCTGTATTCCAGGAAGTGTAGCTGATGATAGAAAAGTGGGATTAGGTCATGGAAATCTCGCTTCAATGCTTTTAAGTGATGAAACTGAATGTTTTGCATTCCTTGCTGGTCACGAAAGTTTTGCTGCAGCAGAAGGTGCAATAGGTATTGCAAACTCTGCAAACAAGGTTAGAAAAGAGCCTTTAAGAGTTATCTTAAACGGTTTAGGAAAGGATGCAGCTTTAATCATCTCAAGAATCAATGGATTTACTTATGTTCAAACCGAATTCGACTACTTCACCGGTGAAGTGAAAGTGGTTAGAGAAAAAGCATATTCTGATGGGGAAAGAGCAAAAGTAAGATGTTACGGTGCTGACGATGTAAGGGAAGGTGTAGCTATCATGCACCTTGAAGGAGTTGATGTATCAATCACAGGTAACTCAACAAACCCTACAAGATTCCAACACCCAGTAGCTGGAACCTATAAGAAGGAATGTTTCCTTGAAGGCAAGAAATATTTCTCAGTCGCTTCTGGTGGAGGAACCGGTAGAACCTTGCACCCAGACAATATGGCAGCAGGTCCTGCTTCCTATGGTATGACTGACACTTTAGGAAGAATGCATTCTGATGCTCAATTTGCGGGTTCAAGTTCCGTACCTGCTCACGTGGAAATGATGGGATTAATTGGTATGGGAAATAATCCTATGGTCGGTGCAACTGTAGCAGTTGCAGTGGCTGTAGAAGAGGCTTTAAAATAGTTTAAATAACTTTTAAACTATTTTTTCATAATTATTTTTATTTTTTCTATTCTTTCTATTGTTTTATTATTTATTCTGTATTATTATATTATCCCATTTTTTCGATTATTAACTTATTTAACTTTACCTATATTGTTATATAATATAAAAACCTATTTATATATGAAAGATATTTTCATCTTCAATATATATAAAAATATTTTTCAATATCCTCAATTTAATTTTATCTAAGGAGGTTTTTAATTGGAATATTTAGATAAAGATGAATTTGAAAACACTAACACCTTTGGGATTGGCATTCCAAATGATGCTTATGCACAATATTTTATAGGAAATTCCTATTTGAATCCATTAAATGAAATCGGTGAATCTGCTGTTTTTGTAGCAAATGTCACTTTTGAACCGGGATGCAGGAATAACTGGCACATCCACAAGGCAAGTAGTGAGGAGGTCAAATATTGCTCTGCACAGCTGGTGAAGGTTGGTATCAGGAAGAAGGCAAAGATCCAGTCAGTCTTGTACCTGGAACAGTCATTACAATCCAACCTAATGTGAAGCATTGGCATGGAGCAAAAAAGGACTCTTGGTTTGCACATATTGCTGTTGAAGTTCCTGGTGAAGATGCTGAAGCTGAATGGCTAGAAAAAGTTGAAGATGAATATTATAATTCATTAGAATAGGAATAAATTATATTCAGAATGAATAATTAAAAGGATGATAAAATGGAATGTGAAAAATTAGAGTTAACACAGGAATGGGATAAGGTTTTCCCAAAAAGAGATGATGTGGGTCATGAAAAGGTCACATTTGTAAATAGATATGGAATCACTTTAGCTGCTGATTTATACAAGCCAAAGGGTGAGGCAGGCAAATTTGCAGCTATTGCTGTAAGTGGTCCTTTTGGTGCTGTAAAAGAACAGGTCTCTGGTCTTTATGCCCAGGAACTTGCTGCAAGAGGATTTTTAACAATAGCATTTGACCCATCATTTACAGGTGAAAGCGGAGGACATCCTCGTTTTATGTCCTCTCCTGATATAAATACAGAGGATTTCCAAGCAGCGGTTGATTTCTTGTCTTGTCATGATGAAGTTGACCCTGAAAGAATAGGCATTTTAGGAGTCTGCGGTTGGGGAGGAATGGCATTGAATGCTGCAAGCATTGATACAAGAATCAAGGCTACAGTAACTTCTACAATGTATAACATGACTCGTATAAATGCTAAAGGGTATTATGATGAAGCGGATAATGCAGACGCTAGATATGAAATGAAAATTGCATTGAACAACCAAAGGACTGAAGACTATAAAAATGGTGAATATGCAAGAGCTGGTGGTGTGGTTAAGGAACTTACAGATGACCTTCCTCAATTTGTGGTGGATTATCATAACTATTATATTGAAGAATTAGGTTATCATCCACGTTCTCCAGGTTCCAATGATGGTTGGAATGTAATCGGTTGCATGTCCTTTATTTCACAGCCTATCATTGCATACAGCGATGAAATCAGAACTCCTATTTTGATGATTCATGGTGAAAATGCTCATTCAAGATACTTTTCAGAAGATGAATTTGCTAAATTGACTGGTGACAATAAGGAATTGGTGATAATTCCTGGTGCTGTTCACACTGATTTGTATTATAAGGTGGATGTAATCCCATTTGATAAAATAGAAGAGTTTTATAATAAATGTTTATAGATGGTTTTTTATTTTATTAATTTATTTTTTCTTTTTTTATTTCATATTTATTTTACTTTTTTCTTTATCAGGGTGTCTTTTTATCTTAATATTTTATTTTTTTTCTGCTCACCATTTTTTATCTTAATATTTTATTTTCTTCTTTTTGCATTTTTTTAACTTAATTGATAAAAACTTATTAATTTGTTTTAATAAAGTAAGTTCATGGGATTATTTTCATTTTTTAAGAAAGATAATGTTGAAGAAAAAAAGAAGGAAAAAGATTTAGCAGAATCTCATATTGAAATCAATAGAGAAAACTGTAAAGCTTGCCAAAGATGCGTTTCAGTCTGTCCAAACAACAGTTTTGTTATTATGGATGGGAAATCATCACTTAAAGAGGATTACATTTGCAGAGACTGTAAGGTATGCGTTGCAGCTTGTCCGAATGAATGTATAAATTTCGTTAATTTCAAATCATAATTTTAATCATATTTTTTAAATTGTTAATTAATATTTTATCTAAATGGTGTAAACATGGATATAGAAGGTTTTGTAAGAGGAAGAATTACTAAAGGTGAAGATGAAGAAGAGCTTAAGTCAATCCTCGCAGAAAGAATAAAGGAATTTAAGGACATTTCAGATGAACATTCAATATTGATGGCTGAAAGTGTCATTGATGAGGTGAAAACCACACTTGAACTCAATAATACTGAAGATGAATTCTTAAAGGACATCATCACCGTGCCAAAGGCTAATGTTGGCATGGGAAAGATGGGTGTAGGTTCACGTGGTGCAGGTGACTTCTTTGTACACAGAAAGATTGCAGAGATTGTTAAAAGTACAAAGGTTCAGTCTGTAGTGGATCCAAATGCTCAAGATGATGGGGGAGTGGTAAAAGTACCTGCTCCTGGAGATGATGTTTATATAACCACTGCTGTTGATGGAATTCATTCAAGATTAAGTGAATATCCATTTTTAGGCGGATTCCATGTTACTAGAGCTACTTTAAGGGATGTCTGTGTAATGGGTGCAGATCCAGTGGCTATTCTAAGCGATCTTCATCTTGCAGATGATGGGGATATCGGTAAATTGTTTGACTATACTGCAGGGGTATGTGCAGTATCTGAACTAATTGATGTTCCTCTTGTAGCAGGAAGTACCTTGCGTGTAGGTGGAGATATGGTGCTTGGTGATAGGTTAGTCAGCTGTGTTGGAAGTGTAGGAGTTTCACAGTATCCTCCAACTGCAAGGAAAGGAGCAACTGAAGGAGATATCATTCTTATGACTGAAGGTGCTGGTGGTGGAACAATCACCACAACTGCACTTTATAACGGTTACTTTGATGTTGTATGGGATACAATGAACATCAGTTTTGTAAAGGCATCCAAGGCATTGTTTGCAGCAGATTTAGTAAAACACGTTCATGCAATGACTGATGTAACCAATGGTGGTCTTAGAGGGGATGCTCACGAGATTTGTGAAACAACTGGTGTAGGATTGGAGTTCTATCATGACAAGATCAAGTCCACTGTAGCGCCGAATGTATTGAATATGCTTGAAGATTTGGATATTGATCCTCTTGGAGTTTCCACTGATTCACTTATGCTTGTAGTTCCTCCAGAAATTGTTGAGGATGTTAAAAAAGTAGTTTCTGATGTGGGAGTGTACATTACAGAAATCGGTGAGGTAAACAATAAGGGTTCTCCTATACTACTTAAGGAAGATGGAACAGAAGAAACTTTAGTTCCCTTATTTAGAGAAGCTGCATACACTAAAATCAAGAAATTGGTTGGAGATACGACCCCTGAAGACTTTGAAATCATGAAAGAAAAGGTTCAAAAGGCAGCTGATAATTCCATTAAGAAAAAAGAAAGAGTTATTGATTATATTTTATCTAATAATAAATAATTTTATTTATTAATTAATTTTAATAATTTCAATGGTTTATTATTTTAATTTTTTATAAATTTTTTATTTTTATAGATTTTTATTCTTAAAATTAAATAGGTGATATAAATGGCAGAAGGTGCAGAAAGAATAGATGAATTCATGAATGAAGCAGGCGTATTTTTCTTGGCAACTGTTGATGGAGACAAACCAAAGAACAGACCTTTAGGTTTCCATCTCCTCAAAGATGGTAAGATTTACTTCGGTGTAGGAAACCATAAGGACGTATACAAACAAATGGAAGCAAATCCTTATGTTGAAATTGTAGCGCTTGTAGAAACTGATTTCTTAAGATACTATGGAAAAGCTGTATTTGAAGAAACCTATGATATTGCAGATGCTATAGTTGCAGGAAATGAGTTCTTGCAAGGAATCTATAATGATGAAACCGGTTTTAAAATGGCTATTTTCCACTTGGAAGAAGCTACTGCTGAAATTCGTGATGTAACCGGTAAAATCAATGAATCATATAATTTCTAATTAATTTACTTTTTTTATTTTTTTATTTTTTATCTTATCTTTTTTTAATTCTTTTTAAAAAGGCGTTATTTATGGGCTTAATTGGAAACATTATTGGAAGCTTTAAAAAATATAATGAATTGGATTTGGCTAGAGACTTTAAAGCAGAATATGAAGCCAACAATTTGGAAAATATGAAATCAATTGTAGATAAATTTGTTGATCATTTCCATGATTCCTATTTTGCCTCCTGTTCCATGGCGATTTATGTAATATTATTGTACAAAAAGGATCCTATGAAGGTACCTCCAAATAGGCTCAATAACCTAAGCATTATGGAACGCAACATAAAATATTTTGATACCCTTGATACCAGTTCATTAGATGATGAGGAGTTGGAATTAAGGCAATGGTATAGAACTGAAGTTCAGAAAAATGTCAAGTTAATGGAATCAGAAGGATTAAAATTTTCATCTGATTAATAATCTTTTATTAAAACTTTAGTTTAAGAACAAATGCGGCTCTATTTTTTTTTTTATTTTGTATGCAAAATGTTCCTTATTATATTTTTATTAAAGTCATAATATATTTATTCATAAATATATTTAGGTATACCAAAACTTTATATTCTATTATTTAAAATATTTAATTAGATGTTAAATTTTCTATATTAAACAAAGAAATCTAAATTAAGAAATTATATTTATAGGTGTCAATATGGGCTTTTTTAAAAATATGGGAAATCCACAAGGTAAATTAGGTAATATTCAGCTGAAATCAATGAATAAGGAACACACTCCCGTTTCTCTATGGGGATTGAAACATTTAGATATCTCTCCAGATGATGTTATATTGGATGTAGGCTGTGGTGGAGGGATGAACATTAATCGTATGGCTCAAACTGCAAAGAAGGTTTATGGTGTAGATTATAGTATTGAAAGTGTAAATCTTTCCCGTGAAGTAAATAAAGATCTGATTATCCAAGGTCGTGTAGAAGTTTTAGAGGGCAATATTCAAAGCTTGCCTTTTGAAGACAATACATTTGATATTGTAACTGCATTTGAAACTGTCTATTTCTGGCCATATATTGAAAAATCATTTGGTGAAGTTAAAAGAGTTCTTAAACCTGGAGGAATGTTTTTAATTGGCTGTGAAACAAATGGTGCAGGGTTCTTTATGAGGTTATGTGGAGGATTAATGAACATGACCGCTTATACTGATGCCGATTTGTGTCAATTTTTAGAGAATAATGATTATAAAGAGATAAAAACATATTTAAGAGATGGAAAATCCAAAAAAGAGACAATCAAATATGATGGAAAGGAGATTACAATTGATGATGATTATGATCACTTTTCACTTTCAGACAGATTCGTTCAATGGATGACCATAACTGCTATAAAATGAGTTAAACATTTTTAATTATTATTTTTTTTTAAATTTTATTTTAATTATTTTATTTATTTTAATTATTTTATTTATTTTAATTATTTTATTTATTTTATCTATTTTTCTTTATTTTATTTTTATTTTTCAATTTAATCATTATTGTAATTTAAATCAATATTTCAATCTTAAATCAATATTAAAGTCATTTTAATGCTTTAAAAAGCTTTTTATAAGATTAAATCAAATATAATTTTACAATATTTTACAATAATTTATGTGAGCTTATGTTTAATTTAATCAAGGACAATAAGGGATTTGTATCTTTGGCAGATGCAATGCTTTCCATTTTCATACTTTTAATGGTTTTGATGGCTTTAAATATGATGATTGATATAGAAATTCCAAGTTTAAGTGAAGAAAGCAATGATTTTAAGACAAGCCAGGACATTATGGAAATCATGTCCTCAAAAGTAGATGGCAGGGATTACACTGTCTTAGAGAGAATAACTTATATCTTATCTGAAAACAATAATTCAATCGCTTCAAGAAGGGAAGTTAAAGCTATTTTGGATGAGCTCTTTATGGTTTATTTTGATGATAGGCATCATTATTCCTTTGTTGAAACCAATCAGTTGAATGGAGAGATATTATCTTCAAATGGAGATTATTCAAGTTCAAGGAGAGTTAATGTAGCTATTAGGAACTATGGAAACTATTCCTATAAATTGTATGTCTTTTGAGCAATTCAATCATTAATTCTATCAAATCTTTAATTTCTTCTACCTAAGATTTATATATTTGAATTAACATATTATAATAAGTTAAAGGGTTAAGAGAATTAATCTTTTTCATATTCAAACTATTTTTCATTTGTTCCTGCCCTGGTGGTGTAGCTTGGATAACACGTGGGACTGCGGATCCCATTCCCCGGGTTCAAATCCCGGCCAGGGCATTTTTTATATTTAATGACTGATTTTAGCTTTTTTAAGGAATTAATAATCTTTTAAGGAATTAATAATCTTTTAAGGAATTAATAATCATTAATTTATATTTATCATTTTATTCAAGAGGAATGGCTATGCTTAATGCAAACACTTACGTAACAAAGGAAGAAGGTATCGGTGGAACAATAAGAAACAGATGGGAAGACTTTTATGTTGAGGAAATCCCTGAAGTGATTCCAGATGGAAAAGGTCCAAACATTTACATTTGGATTGAGAAATTGGGAAGAACCACTCTTGATGTTTTGCTTGATATTGCAAGAGACCTTCATATTGACAGAAAAAGAATGGGTTTTGCAGGAATGAAAGACAAGAAAGCCATTACCCGCCAATGGATCTGCATAGCTAATATGGATTCTGAAGAGCAGTTCAATCAAGTCAAGGCATTGGAAGGAACCATTCACAACACAGAATTCCTAAAGGTTGTAAGAGGAAGAAAAAAGTTAAGAATGGGTCAATTAAAAGGAAACAAATTCAGAATCCTTGTAAAAGATATCGATGGAATGGAATCAGAAGATGCTGAAGAAAGAAGATTAGCTATTGAAGATGCAGCTAAAAGAGCAGATGCCATTTTAAAGACTCTTGAGAAAACAGGCGTTCCTAATTACTTCGGTTGGCAAAGGTTTGGAAAGCCAAGAACCAACACTCATTTGGTTGGTGAGGCTCTCATTCAAAATGAATTAAAGGAAGCTGTAAGAAGATATATTGGTAATCCTTCTCCAGAAGAAGGTGAAGAAGCTAGAGCAGCTCGTCAAGCTTATGATGATGGAGAATGGGAAAAGTCCTTGGAATTGATGCATCCCGGAATGCGTTATGAAAAGATGATGCTTAAGGTTCTCATCAAGGAAGAGAAAAGAGCGATTAGAAAGATTGCTGAAAAGGAAGGAATCGAACCTGATGAAGTGGATAAATCTCAAGTGGAATTATCAGATAAAGCATATAAGAATGCCATTCATGCACTTCCAAAGCCGCTTCAAAGAATGTTTGTTCATGCTTACCAATCATTTTTGTTCAATGCAGCAGTAAGTGAAAGGGTAGCTATGGGAATGGACAAATACATTGAAGGCGATATCGTTATAGACAAAGAAGAACGTATCGTAAGGGATAAGACCAAGGAAGAGTTTCAGGAAATGGTATCCTCCTTTGAAATAAACCAGACCTGTCCATTATATGGTACAAAAGTTCCATTTGCAGGTGGAGAAGTAGGTAAGATGGAAGAGGTTATTTTAGACAGTTATGGACTAACTAAAGCTGATTTTGAAGTTCCTAAAATGCCTCGTTTAGGAAGTCATGGCTTGAGAAGAGCTATGAGATTTCAGGTATGGGATGCAAGTGCTAAAGCTGTGGAAGATGGTGTAATGTGTGAGTTTTCCATTGACAAGGGTTCCTATGCAACTGCAGTATTAAGGGAAGTCATGAAAAAGGATGTTTATTAATTATATTTAAAAATATTATTTTAAATATCATTTAATCTCTTAAAGAAGTGATAATAGACCTGACTACTGTTATTAGACAACATATGCTAATTGCAATTGGGTAACCTAATAAAGCTAAAGTAAATCCAAATGCAAATATCACTAAAGGTGTATGCAATGCTTCTTGGATACTGAATGCTTCTTTTATATTATCCTTGTTCTCGTCGTTGATTTTTAGCAATGATTTTGACATTATAAATAAAATAATATCTGCAATAATAAAGTCTAATCCCTATAATGCTTGTGGAATGAATGAATTTGGATTATTAGCTACAAAGATTGTTAAATATGGAACCAAAGAGAATACAAGCATTAGCAATATATTCAACCATATTATCTTACTATTGATTTTTTCAACGTGATTATAGATTAAATGATGGTATTGCCAAAGGTTAGCACATACTAAAAAACTTAGCAAATATGCAAAATAAGATGTCCTTAAGGCCCAAAGTTATGCAAGGGTTGGGGCTGCTGGTTGAGGCAATTCTAAAACTAGCACAGTTACAATGATTGCAATGATTGCATCATAAAGTGCTTCGAGCCTACCTGTTTCCATAAAATTTTCTATAGCCATAATTATTATTTTTTATCAAAGCATATTTATACATTTCCAATACACTTTCACGCTTCAATTAAATTGCTTGAGACTTATTTTTTACTAAAACTCCGATATAAGCAAGTACAGCAGATACAATTATGGCAAGCAATGTTGGACCTAATGGAATTGAATCAAGTCCTACAGTCACTTGATAGACAATAAATCCTGCAAACCATGCAAATAGGTTCCAATACCAGGTCTTTGCATTTCCACTCTCCTCTTTTGAAAGATAAAATGAAACCAGAAGCACTGCTGCCATTGGGGCAAACACTGAAGCGATAAGATATAAAAATCCAATGTAATGATCCATGATTCCAGAAATGGCAAGTACACAACTTAATATGCTCACTACAACTCCTGCAATTCTAGGATTGATTCTATTAACGATAGCTTTTGCAGATTCTCCTGCTGAATTTGCTGCTACAAAGTTGGAAGTTACAGTTGAAAGCACTAGGATAATCACTCCTGTAGCTCCAAGACCTGCCATAAGTATTGACTGTGCAATGCTTGTTGTTCCAATTCCAACGATTTGCATACCTAAAATGTACATCCAAAGGCTTGCTATAGTGTATGCAACTGCAGAAATCATTGTTCCGTTGACTGGATTTTCAACATCCTTAGTATAGTCTGAAATTACCGGAAGCCATGAGATAGGCATAGCTATTGATATTTCAAAGATGTTCCAAAAGCTTAACGGTGCTGAATTTGTGCTTGCAAAGGATGCAATAGGCAATGAATTTGTTATGTTTCCTCCCAATAGCTTAAAGGATAGGATTGCCAACAATATTGTCAGCACCACCATCATTACAGTGGTTACTTTTGATAAGCGGTAAAGTCCAATATAAACCCATATTGCAATGATTAGAGAGAATTATGCATGTTAAAGTGAAGGATATCGGCAAATTCAATCCCATCATAGCTGCTGCACCTTGGGCATTCAGCACAGCGACCCATGCTATAAGCTGCATCACATTCAACGAAGAAAAGAATTTGGAACCATATTCCCCAAAAGTAGATTTGATGGTCTCCATAGCATTCACTCTTAGGCGTGCACCTACCAATCCAGTGAAAAATAGCAATATTCCACCTATAATGTGTCCAAGCACCAATGGAAGCCAAATGGAATCAATTGGAGATGAAGAAGCAAGTTGTATCCCTGCTTCTATTTCTGAAACAGAGACTGCAACCCCAAACCAGATAACTCCATTTGAAAAAAGGCCAGTACGATTTTCCATAGTATTCCCCTTTAAAATTAGTTAATTTAAAGGGTTTTTAATAGATTATACAGTTCTGGAATTGCTTGTTCAAATTTAACTCCATATGTATGAGTCTTATCCCCAATTGTTTTTTCAATTGCCTTTTTAGTAAATTCTCCAGCCACTTTTGCTGCAGATGAAGGGGATTTTCCTAACATTACAGATCCTACAAATGATGAAGCAAAGACATCGCCAGTACCATGACTAACATAGTCTATTTTATCATTGTATACGATTTCAATGGTTTCCTCTTGCTTATCTAAAACAATCATTTTCATTTTCTCATCGCTTTCATAACCTTTTAGGATAACATATCTTTTAGTGAATTGTGAAAGCTCTTTAGCCATTTCAAGCATTTCCTCTTTTGAAAATGTTTCCTTCCACGGTTTGTGAAGTATATAGCAAGCTTCAGTTGTATTAGGAAGAATGTAATCTCCTAACTTACAAAGTTCTCCCATTGCATCTGCGAATTCCTGGTCAAACCCATTGTAGAACTCTCCATGGTCTGCCATAGCAGGGTCAACGAAGACCAGTCCATTGTCATTTAATCTTGAGTCTATAATGTCTTTAATGTAATCCAATTGTTCTTTTGATGCAATAAAACCAGTATAAATGGCATCAAAGGATATTCCTTCCTTTTCCCAATGTTTTCTAATTTCAGGAAGGTCTTCAGTTAAGTCTCTCACAGTAAAGTCTGTGAAACCTGAAGTATGTGTAGATAGAACCGCAGAAGGAAGAACTGCAGTTTCTATTCCAAAAGCAGAAATTACAGGAAGTGCAACAGTTATTGAGCACTGCCCATAGCATGAAATATCTTGAATAGTTAAAATTTTTGTTGTTTTACTCATTTTCTCAAACCTAATCTCATTTTAATAATTACAGTTAATTAGTATTTTATTTTTAGCATATAATAATTTTCGTAATTAACTTAATTAAATCTTGAAATAAAATTTATATCAAATGTTATATCACTTATGATATTCAAAACTATCGTTAAAGGGGTTAATTATAATAAAAGAAGTTGTAAATAGGTTTTTTCGATATTGTTTATTCTACATTATTGAGTATAGTAAATATTGTGTCCATTGCATCAAGAAATTTCTTTTTATCTTCTTCATTCAGTTTTGATACAATATCATTAAAAACCTGATTACTTATTTCAACATGTTCATTTAGGAATTCTTGTCCTAATTTACTAATAGATACAAGGTTTGCTCTTTTATCATTTGGATTGCTGACAGTTTCCACATATCCATCTGAAATGAATTCTTTTAAAATCAGTGAAACATGCTGTTTAGATATGTTCAATTCCCTTGCAATTTCTGATGCCTAAGCAGATTCAACTTCTGAAAGAAATACTAACACTTCAACTTGAGCCCTGCCATATTTTCCTTTGAATGAGGACCAAAAGGCAGCAGTAATCTTTTTATTAAATATGCTTCCAGTTTTAAAAGCCAATTCTGCATTAGTCATAGAAATTTCACCTATAAAAATATTGGTTGTTAATCTTATTAAAATTTTTGATAAAAATTTCTTTTTATTTTTTACCAGGTTCTAGAACTTAGTTCACGGAATTGACCAACAGTAGGTACGTGTGAGTTCATACCACCATCAACATTGATGATTTGTCCAGTGACATATGCGCTTTCATCTGATCCAAAGAAAACACAAGCATGTCCGATATCTTCTGGGCAACCATATCTATTTACTTCAATATTGCTAAGGAAGATGTCTTTTAATTCCTGTGCAACAAGAGCTTCATTTTGTGGGGTTATGATAAGGCCTGGACGAACACAGTTGCAACGAATGTCATCTTTACCATATTGGAGAGCTACGCAAGAGGTTAACATATCAATACCTGCTTTTGCACATGCATATGCTGTTGCACCGAGGTCCCCTCCGGTAGATGCCATAGAACCAATATTGACAATTGAACCTCCTCCATTTTCCTGCATGTATGGAATAACGGTTTTTATTGCAAAGAATGTTCCTCTAAGGTCACTGGTAAACATAGCATCCCACATTTCAAGAGTTAGTTCAGTTACAGAACCGTCTTGGAGGCTTACATTAGCTGCATTGTTTACGAGAATGTCGATTTTTCCACATTTTTCATTAACATCTTTGAACAATGTTTCAATTGAAGAAATATCGTCAAGGTCCATAAAGTGGAAGAATGCTTCTCCCCCTACTTCTTTGATTTCATCAACGATTTCTTGACCTCTTTCTTCTCTTCTTCCACAGATTACAACTGTTGCACCTTCTGCAGCATAGAGTTTTGCAATACCGATGCCTATCCCACTTGTTGAACCTGTTACAATTGCTACTTTATTTTCTAAACGATTCATGATATCACCTAATTTAGTCATATTTTTATGACTATTATTTTTAAATATATTTTAATAATTTATAAATTTTTTTAAATTTTTTAAATAAAATTTTTAAAATTTTTATAATAGAATTAATAAATTAATTATGATTAAAGATAATTTTTAAGGAGTTATCAATTTTTTATATAAATTTATTTTCATATGTGATTTTATGATTGAATGCAGAAATATTTCTAAAGGAAAAGCAGAAGGGGAATTAATTGTATCTGGTGAGGCTATCAGTTTTTTAGGTGGAGTAGACCCTGAAACTGGTGTAGTCATTGACCCAAATCATGAACTCAAAGGGGAATCCATTAAGGATAAGGTGCTTTTCATTCCAGGAGGGAAAGGCTCTACTGTCGGGTCTTATGTAATATTCCAAATGATGAAAAACAATACCTCTCCTAAAGCAATTATTTGCCTAAAAGCAGAACCTATTATAGCAACTGGTGCAATCATGTCTGATATTCCAATGGTGGATTCTCCATCAAGCGTTGAAGAATTGGTAAATGGACAAATGGTTGAAGTAGACAGTGATAACGGTAAAATAACTTTATTATAATTAATTTAATTTATTTAATTTATTTTGCACGGATAATTAGTTGGATTATTTTTATTTGATTATTTTATATTGATTTATTAGAGATGAAAAAAATGTCTTCTATTTATATTAAAAATGTAAACATCATCAATCCTTTTAGTGAGGAACCTCTTGAAGAGCGTCATGTATTAATTGAAAATGGCAGAATCAAGTCATTGCATACAGAGGAATCTTCCCTTTACAAAGACCATATTGTAATAGATGGTGAAGATAACTATCTTTTGCCAGGTTTTATAGATTCACATGCCCATGTCATGGCAAATGGATTTCATAAAGAGGATATGATGAAAGATCCTTTATCCTATTACTTTTATAATGCTATTTCAAATATGAATGCAACCATTGACGCAGGTGTCACTACAGTTCGTGATACAGGGCTGGCAGACATTGGAGTAAAAATGGCACAGGAAAAGAAGATTTTCCCAGCTCCAAGATTGAATATTTCAATAAAGCCTTTAGCCATTACAGGAGGGCATTTTGACCATTATCTAAATTCAGGATTTGATATGGAAATTGCATATCCTGGTTTTCCAGTAGGAACCTGTGATGGAATTGAAGGAGTTTTAAGGAAAACCCGTGAAGTCATTAGGGCACGTGCTGATTTCATCAAGATCATGGCAAGTGGGGGCATTCTATCTCCATACACTTCCCCAGACATTGCACAATTCAATAAGAAAGAGCTTAAAACAATTGTTGATGAGGCTGAAAATCATAATTTGAAAGTAGTTGCCCATTGTCATAGTTTGGAAGGAATTGAAAGATGTGCGAAAGCGGGTGTAAAATCCATTGAACATGGTACTTTCATTGATAAGAAGATTTCACAGCTACTTGCCAAAAAGAGAATGTATCTAACTCCAACATTGGTTGTACACCACACATTAATTAAAGAAGGTTTCCCAGTTTGGGATAATTTTGCAGATGACAAGGTAAAAAAACTTAAAGAAGTTGTTAAAATACAAAAGGAAAACATAGCTACCGCTTATGAAGAGGGAGTGAGTTTCCTAATGGGTTCTGACTGTGGTGTAATAGACCATGGAAGAAACCTCGGTGAGTTGAAATACCTTGTTGATGTAGGATTAAGTCCACTTGAAGCTATTCAAGCAGGAACAATTGAAGGTGCAAGATTCTTCAATCAGGAAAATGACTTAGGTTCCATTGAAGTAGGTAAAATAGCGGATATGATTATTGTAAAAGAGAACCCAATTGATAAAATTGAGTCTTTAGAAAATAATGATAATATTTTGACTGTAATTCAAGATGGAGAAATCCTAAAGCATAATCCTATTTTTTAAGCAGCTTAAAAATAGTTTTTTAAATAGGGATGAAGTTAAAATCAGAAAAATAACTTATTTTTTTAAAAAAATAAGAGATAATAAAATTATTATCTCTTAAAAATTCCTTTAATTTTGTCCAAGATACCAGTAGTAGTAAGAACAGTCACACCGATATCGTAAATGTCTTTAGCTCTTGCTTTATCTACTCCTAGTTTCTCAGCAATCAAGTTAACTATCACGTCTTCCGCTCCACCACCTGCGGTGAAGTTTTTTGTGCAAAAATATCGCTAACGATATTTCCTTGGTCTTCTGTCAAGTTAGCTTGCTTCATAAGTTCTTGAATAAGATCTGCGTTAGGCATGATAAATTATTTATATTTAATACCATACTATTTTTTTAATATGAGGGTATTTTTCTATTTTTATGAATTGTTTTCAATTTATCTATAAATTCTTGAATATTGTTTAAAATACTATTTATAAGATATTTAGGCATACCAAAACTTTATATTATGTTTCGATATATATAATTATATAAAACAATAATAGATTATATATTAAGAATTTAAAGGTGAAAATATGGCAATCGATAAAAAAGAAGTAAAAGTCGTCGGAATGCACTGTCCTTCATGTGCAAAAGCAGTTGAACTTTGCATGATGGATTTGGATGGTGTAGAATCTGCTGTTGTAGATTTAGATGCTAATAAAGTAGAAGTCGAATATGACAATGAAAAAGTATCCGATGTGGACTTAGCAGGTGCTGTTAAGGAAGCAGGATTTGATGTAGAATAATTAAAATGGTTTTTTAAACTATTTTTTTTATTTTCATTAATTTTTCTGTTCATATTCCGATAATTTATTTATAATTTTATTTATTTCAAAAACTAATTTTTTCAGATGATTAATTGGGAGGAGTAATATGGCTCAAAAAGAATTGGATATTCCAGTGGATGGCATGCACTGCTCATCCTGCTCATTGCTTGTAGAAAAATCACTTGGCAAGCTTGAGGAAGTGGATTCCATCAATGTGGATTTGAATACAAACAAGGCACATATTGTCTTGAATGATAAGATTTCTCCTGATATAATCGATAAGACCGTTGAATCAGTTGGATTTACAGTTCCAAAAGATGAAGTTGTAATTCAAATTGATGGCATGCATTGTGCATCCTGTGTAAACAATGTTGAAAGATTCCTTCCACGTGTTGATGGTGTTGTGGAGGCAAATGCTAATTTGTCCAATCAAAAAGTCACCATAAAGTATTATAGGGATATGCTTAATCTCAAGGAGATTCAAAAGACCATTGAAATGTTGGGATTTGAATATCTTGGCCTTGATGGTGAACTTGATGTGATGGATGAAGAGGAAAGATATCAAAAGGATCTAAGAGGCAAATTATATAGAATCATTGTAGGTCTTGTATTTGCAGCAATTTTAATGGCTATAATGCACTTCCATATAATGATTCCTCCACTCACTATGGGTCAACTTTCATTGATTATATCTATTTTTCCATTTTGTTATGTAAGCTATCCAATTTTAAAGGCAGGATGGAATTCCCTTAAGCATAAAAACTTGGATATGGATGTAATGTATTCAATGGGTATTCTCGTAGCATTTGTATCAAGTGTATTGGGTACTTTTGGCATTGTTCTCAATTCAAGTTTCATGTTTTATGAATCTGCAGTGATGTTACCTTCCTTCTTGACAATAGGTCGTTATCTTGAAGCAAGGGCTAAAAGAAAAACATCCTCTTCAATCAAAGAGCTTATTGGTTTACAACCAAAAACAGCTACTTTAGTAACTGTTGATGCAGAAGGAAATCCAGTTGAAAATGAGATAGGTATTGAAGATATCAATATCGGTGACATCTTGCTTGTTAAGCCTGGTGAGAAGATTCCAGCAGACTCCATTGTAGTTGATGGTGAAAGCTATGTAGATGAGGCTATGATTACAGGTGAGCCTGTTCCTAAGCTTAAAAAGGCAGGAATTGATGTTTTTTCAGGAACAATCAATCAGGATGGGGTATTGAAGATTGAAGCGCAAAAGATTGGTTCAGAAACAGTTTTATCTCAAATCACTCAACTTGTGGAAAAGGCACAAGGGTCTAAACTTCCTGTGCAAAGGCTTGCAAATAAGATAGTGACTTGGTTCATACCAGTTATCTTAACAATAGCTATCATTGTATTCCTATTATGGTACTTTGTTGCATGTTCTGGCTTGCTGTTTGCGCTCACATGTCTCATATCCGTGCTTGTTGTTGCATGTCCATGTTCACTAGGTCTTGCTACTCCAACTGCAGTTACTGTAGGTGTTGGAAGGGCAGCTGAATATGGAATACTCATTAAAAACGGGGAAACCTTGGAAAGCTCTAAGGATGTTGATGTATGTGTATTTGATAAGACAGGTACAATCACTGAGGGAAAACCTGAAGTTGCTGACATTGAAAGCTTTGACATAGATGAGGGCAAATTCCTTCAAATATTGTCAAGTGTTGAAAACAATTCAAGCCATCCAATTGCAAAATCCATATTAAACAGATTCAAAGCAGACAATATTAAATTGGCAAATGAAGGAAAAGAAGACCTTAAATTATTGGATGTGGAAGACTTTGAAAATGTCACAGGTAAAGGTTTAAAGGCAAATGTATCAATTGACGGTGCCGATTCTTCAGTACTTGCAGGAAACCTTAAGCTTATGGAATCAGAAGGTGTGGAAGTTAGTGAAGAGGTCTTAAATAAGTTCAATGATTTTGTTTCAGATGCTAAAACAACCATTGTAATGGCAGTGGATGGTGAAGTCAAGGGAATAATCACTTTAATGGATAAGATTAAAGGCAGTTCCAAATCAGCCATTGATCACTTGCATAAGATGGGCATTGAAACATATATGCTTACAGGAGACAATGAAAAAACCGCTTCCACTGTGGCGAATGCAGTTGGAATTGACAATATAATGGCAAATGTGCTCCCTAATGATAAGCTCGATAAGGTTCGCCAACTTCAAAAGGAAGGAAAAAGAGTCTTGTTTGTTGGAGATGGAATCAATGATGCTCCTGCATTATCTCAAGCGGATGTTGGTGTAGCTATGGGCAATGGTACAGACATTGCTATGGAAAGCGGTGACATTGTCATTATGGAAGGGGATCTTGAAAATGTGGTTGCTTCAATACAGTTCTCTAAAAAGGTCATGAAAAGAATCAAGGAAAACCTATTCTGGGCATTTGCATATAATATGATACTTGTTCCTATAGCTGCAGGTATACTTTATCCTATTTGGGGCATAGTTTTTCGTCCAGAATGGGCAGGCCTAGCTATGGCATTAAGTTCAGTTACAGTAATTAGTTTGTCACTATTGCTTAAACGTTATGTGCCACCAATTAAAAAACAAGTTGCTTAGTTATTTCATTGTTTAATTAATCGAACTTTTAATTAAATGGATGGAATTTTATTTTCTATTTTTTAATCTTATTTTTATTATTCTTATTTTTTATTAATCATCTTTTTTTAAATCATCAGCATTTTCATCGTTATTGTTTTTGATTAGCTTTTCCAATTCTTCAAATCTCTTATTGAAGTGTCTTGAGAGAAGTGCAGTAGTTAATGTTGCAGTACCTACTCCTGATAGGATATATCCTCCCCAAACAAGGAATAGGCTATTCAATTTACCTATAGGGGTGTCTCCTAATACCGCATAACCATTACTTGTGAATGCATTTGAAACCATTACCAATGAGTCTAATAAATTTTTTCCTTCTGCAAAGGAGGTAAAAATAAAACTTACAAATACAAGTCCAAATAACAATAAGATACTTATTCCCAATCCATTTGATTCAGTGAAATGAATGAATTTGCCATAATAGACTTTAATTACATAAGCCAATCCTATAAAGTGGACAGCTAATAATATCACTAATAATATTGCAGGGTCATCAAGGGTAGAGTGTAGCAATGAAGATAGGAGGATTAAGAATATCATGATTATTTTTTCTGTTAGGGTATCTTTTTTAATTGCCAAACAGCCTATCAATGATACAAGGACATCATAGAAAATAAAATGCCTGTAAAAGTCATCTGATGACCAAAACACTAAGGATAAAGGATATCTACAAAACAAAGTGTTATGATGATGAGATAAAAGACTTGTTTCAATGTTTGAGTCTCTTCTTTAGGCAAATATTCTGTTGAGTTCAATAATCTCTTATGCCTATTTCTCTTGAGATATTTGAGTATATATGAACTCACTAAATAAACTCCAAAGAAAAATGCAATTCCTAAAATATGTATATTATTTATATAGCCATGTATACGAGTTGTGTTTCACTAACCATTAATTTTCCCCACTTAACTTCTCAATACTAATAATCATGATTTTATGAGTAATTAACTTATGTATTATCTTAAGTTAATTATTCTTCTGAACTTTCTTTTAGCTAATTTTAAGCTTTGGTCAAATGTTCTGAATCCTAATTGTATTGTAAGTAAAATAGGGATGATTTCCAATCTTCCTATCCACATTAGGAATATTAGCATTATTTTAGGGATTGTTGCTAAGTTTCCATTGATCATGCCAGTGCTTAATCCAACATTACCTATTGTGGATGTAACATCAAACAATGAATTGATAGGGTCATTTGTATAGAAAGTCATTATTACCCATGACACAATTAAAAACATTAGATAAACTGATATATAGGATGAAGCTTCTTTTATTTCCCTTTGAGTAAATGTTCTGTTGGCTATTTTTGTATTCACGACCCTTTTAGGAGCAATTACATTTGTAACGGTAAGGTTTATGCCTCTAAGGAATGTAATTACCCTAATTATCTTTACAGCACCTACAGTTGATCCGGAAGAACCGCCCATCACCATCAATACCATTATGATAATCAATGAAGCAGGGGCCCAGGAAGCCAATTCACTGGAACTTGCAATATTTGCGCCTGTTGTTGTCACTGCTGAGACTATATGGAATATTACATTCATTGGAGTCATGTGAGTTATTGCCGCAATTAATATTCCACTGATTATGATGCTTAAAATGATTGCTTGGGATTGTATATCTTTTATTATGGATTTTCCCTTTGTCTTGATTATATTATAATGGACTGCAAAACTTGTAGCTCCCAACAGCATTAGGGCCATTGTGATTAAATAGACAAGATTGCTGTTATAGAATCCCACATTCGCATTTTTTATTGACATTCCTCCAGTGGAAATAGTGGTAAAAGTAAGATTTACGGAGTCAAAAAGAGGGAGTCCTGCCAAAAGATATAGGATGATACCGAATAAAGTGTAAATAAGATATATTTCTATTGTCTTATTAAGGGTATTCTTAATGTTTGGCTTGATCTTATCGTCTCTTGCCTCTGATTTATACAATTTGAAAGCAGAAGTTCCAGGTTTGATGAGAAGGCTAATGAAAATAATTACTACACCTAATCCTCCAATCCACTGTTCAAGGCTTCTTAAAAATAGTATTGATTTTGGCAACACTTCCACATCATTGAACATGGTCAATCCACTTCCTGTCCATGCGGAAATGTTTTCAAAAAAAGCGTCTATAAATGAAATGTCCAACATCAGCATCATTATGATGGCGCCTACAAATCCTGCCCATAGCCAAGCAACACTTGATATGAACATTCCATGCTTGAATTTAAGCTTATCGTACTGCTTAAACTTTTCAGCAAATAAAAAACCTAATCCAATTGATAGGGCTGGTGGAATCAAGCCAATAATGTATGAATGTTCAAGGTAGTAAAGGTCGATGAATATTGGTAGCATCAATATTGCACCTATTCCCACCATAATGTATCCAAGATAATGCAAGATGATTTTTATATCTTGTCGTGATAAGTAATTTATCCTCATAATTCCGCCTTAATAATTAATGGATTTGGACTGGATTTCTAATGAATTCATTCCTTAATTTGCTTTTTTATCATATTATAAAATAAATGAATTAAAAATTAAATCGATTATTTTTAAAAAGATTTATCTTTTTAAAAGTATATTGAATAATGTTTATAATTATATTAAAACATTATTTAAATTTTTTTATTGATTCCCCAATTTTCAAGATATTAAAATAATGTACATTTTTATACAACAAAGATTTAAATAGTACATTATACATAATAAAGTATACATTATTAAAATATTAATATTATAAAGGAGATTAAAAGTGTTTTTTCCCAATATTGAAGAAGCAAAAGAAATAGCTAAGGGCCCTTCATATAAAAGGATTCCAATCAGCTATGAGATATTTTCAGATACAAAAACTTCCATTGAAGTTTTAAGAAGACTTAGGATCTTAAGCAATCATTGCTATATGCTTGAAAGTGTAGAGGATTCTAAAAATTGGGGAAGATACAGTTTCTTAGGTTTCAATCCTATTCTTGAAATTACCTGTCAAGACGGCAATCTCTCCATTAAAGGCAAGTCAAGTTTCAGTGATTGTGAAATAGAAGATGATGAAGACAAATGCTTTAAAGTCAAAACTGATAATCCTGGAGAGTATATCAGAGAAATTGTGGAAGAGAACAAATCCCCAAAGATTGAAGGGATGCCTCCTTTTTCAGGAGGGCTTGTAGGATATTTCTCTTATGATTACATTAAATACAGTGAACCTTCACTTATCTTGGATGCACAGAATCAGGATGCATTCAAGGATGTTGATTTGATGCTTTTTGATAAGGTAATTGCATTTGACAATTTTAAGCAAAAGATTGTTGTCATTGTTAATATGGAGATAAGTGAAGATCAAAGTTTCATTGAAGAAAACTATGCTGAAGCATGCAAATCCATTTTGGACATAGTGGATATCATTAAGGCAGATAATATTGTGGATTTGCTTGATGATGATTTCAATCATCATTTAACCAATAGGAAGACATTGGAAGCTAGTCAAAAAATGAAGGAAATAGATTCCTTGGAAGAAATAGATAAGATTAGAAAGGAAATTACCAAGCATTTGCCTATTGAACTCAAATCCGATTTCAGATACTTGTTTTCAAAAGATGAATACTGCGAGATGGTGGAAAAGGCAAAGGATTACATTACAGAAGGAGACATATTCCAAGTTGTGCTGTCAAATAGGATTGAAGCGGATATTGAAGGAAGCCTATTTGATGTTTATAGGGTGTTAAGAACTACAAACCCATCTCCTTATATGTTCTATTTCTCAAGTGATGACATAGAGATTGCAGGTGCAAGTCCAGAAACCCTTGTAAAGCTTGTTGACAACCAGGTCTACACTTTCCCTCTTGCAGGAACAAGGCCAAGAGGAAAGACAGTTGAAGAAGACAGATTACTAGAAGAGGACTTGCTTGCCGATGAAAAGGAATTGGCTGAACATAATATGCTCGTTGACCTAGGAAGAAATGACATTGGCAAAATAAGTGAAATTGGCTCTGTTAAGGTAAATCGATATATGGATATTGTAAGGTTCTCCCATGTGATGCATATAGGATCAACTGTTGAAGGAATTCTAAGAGAGAATTATGACTACTTATCCACAATTGATTCAATCCTTCCCGCGGGTACATTATCCGGAGCCCCAAAGATAAGGGCTTGTGAGATAATCAATGAGCTTGAAGACAATAAGAGAGGAATTTATGGTGGAGCTATTGGATACATCGATTTGACAGGCAATCTAGACACTTGCATTGCAATCCGGATTGCATTTGCAAGGGACAAAAAGGTTTTCATAAGAGTTGGTGCAGGCATTGTTGCAGACAGTGTTCCTGAGAATGAATTTGTAGAATGCAACAATAAGGCAAGGGCAGTTATGGATGCTTTAAGGATAGCAAATGGAGGGATAGAATGATTCTGCTTATAGACAATTATGACAGCTTTTCATATAATCTATTCCAATTGATTGGTGAGGTCAATCCAGATATAATGGTTTTTAGGAATGATAAAATTAGCATTGATGAAATAAGGGCTTTGAATCCTGAAGCAATCATATTGTCTCCAGGTCCTGGAAGATGTGAAAATGCAGGAATCTGCATAGATATAGTTAAGGAATTATACAGTGAATTTCCAATATTAGGTGTCTGTTTAGGTCATCAGGCAATCTGCACAGCATTTGGAGCTAAGGTTTCCTATGCAAAAAGACTGATGCATGGAAAATCTTCAAGAATTTCCTTAGATTCAGATTCCATTTTTGAAGGATTGCCAAATGAGATAAGCGTTGGAAGGTATCATTCCTTAAGCTTGTTGGAGGATACCCTTCCAGATTCATTGGAAATCATATCAAAATCAGAGGATGATGGTGAAGTCATGGCTGTAAAGCATAAGGAATTTGATGTTTATGGACTACAATTTCACCCGGAATCAATATTGACACCCGATGGATTAACAATTATAGAGAATTTTTTAAATAAGGTATAGTAATTGATTGTTTAAAAATATTATTTTAAATAAGGTATAGTAAAACTGATTAATTGAAGACATTATGAATTTTTAAAAAGCAAGAAAAGTGATTTTTATGATTAAAGAAGCAATTTTAAAGGTATATAAACATGAAGATTTAACTTATGAGGAAGCTTATGAGACAATGGATGAGATCATGAGCGGAAAGGCAAGTGAAGTTCAAATGAGCGCATACTTAACAGCAATGTCAATGAAAGGTGAAACAATTAATGAAATCACAGCATCTGCTGAAGCTATGAGGGCTCACTGTGTAAGATTATTGAATGAGGAGGAAGTCGTTGAAATCGTTGGAACTGGAGGGGATGGTTCAAACACATTCAATATCTCCACTACCTCTTCCATTGTGATTTCAGCTGCAGGTGTTCCAGTGGCAAAGCATGGAAACAGATCAGCTTCAAGCAAATGTGGTGCAGCGGATGTGCTGGAAGAATTAGGAGTCAATATCCATATTAGTCCTGAAAAAAGCTTAAGTTGCCTAAAGGAAATAAACTTATGTTTCCTTTTTGCTCAAAACTACCATCTCTCAATGAAATATGTTGCAGGTGTTCGTAAGGAACTTTCCATTAGAACAATATTCAATATTTTAGGGCCATTGACAAGTCCGGCAGGTGCTTCAATGGAAGTTTTGGGAGTATATGAAATGGAGTTATTGGAGCCTCTTACATATGTTTTGAAGAATTTGGGAGTTAAGTCTGCAATGGTCGTCTATGGATTGGATGTGATGGATGAGATCTCTGCAAGTGACAAGACCGCAGTATGTGAACTAAAAGATGGCAAGATAAGAACATATGAACTTTCTCCAGAAGATTTCGGAATGGATATTTCTTCTAAAGAAGATCTTGTTGGAGGGGATGCAAAGGAAAATGCAGAAATCACATTAGCTGTCTTAAATGGGGAAAAAGGCCCAAGAAGAAATGCGGTTCTCTTAAATTCCGCTGCAGGATTCTTTGTCGCAGGTAAAGTTGATTCATTGGAAGATGGAATCAAGTTGGCTGAAGAGGTCATTGACTCTGGCAAGGCATTGAATCAGCTTGAGAGATTCATTGAAGTTACAAATAGATAAATACCTTTGCTTACTAAATAGATGATTATATGCTAGATAAGATTGTTGCAAAAACTAAAGAGAGATTAGTTGAATCAAAGAGGAATAGGTCTTTAGATCAAATAAGAGAGGAAGTATCAAAACTTGATGCCAATGATGATTTTCCATTTAAGAAAGCCTTAAAAGACCATGAAATTGCAATCATTGCGGAAGTCAAGAAAGCTTCTCCTTCAAAAGGATTAATTGCTGAAGATTTTGACTACATTAAAATTGCTAAGGATTATGAGCAATCAGGGGCTTCTGCAATTTCAGTTTTGACAGAGCCATACTTTTTCAAAGGATCTAACGATTACCTTAAGGAAATTGCTGAAAATGTTCGCCTTCCAATTTTAAGAAAGGATTTTACAATTGATGAGTATATGATATATGAAGCTAAATCATTAGGGGCTTCAGCTATTCTTTTGATTGTTTCAATACTTGATGATGTTCAATTGAAGGAATATTTGGACTTGGCTCATGAATTAGGTCTTTCTGCAATTGTTGAAACTCATGATGCAAAGGAAATCAGAACTGCAATGGATGCAGGTGCAGAGATCATCGGTGTAAACAATAGAAATTTAGCTGATTTCACTGTTGATATCAATAATAGCGTTAATTTACATAGATTAGTTAGTGATGATATATTGTTCATTTCTGAAAGTGGAATTAAAACAGCTGAAGATGTAAGGAGATTGAAGGAAAACAATGTTGATGCAGTTTTGATTGGCGAAACCTTAATGAGAAGTGATGATAAAAAAGCTATGATTGCGGAGTTAAAGAATGGTTAAGCTTAAGGTTTGTGGAATGAGAAGGTCTGAAGATATAGAAATGGCAAATAGTTATAAGCCAGATTACATTGGATTCGTTTTTGCTGAAAGTCCACGTAAAGTCTCATATAATCAGGCTAAAGAATTGTCCGGTCTTTTAAGTGAAGATATTGTTCCTGTAGGGGTGTTTGTAAATGAGCATATGAAACTCATTGTAGACTTGTTCAAGGATGGAATAATAGAAATGGCTCAGCTTCATGGAGATGAAGATGAAAAGTATATAAGGGATCTAAAAGATAAATCAATTGAAGAAACTGGAAAACAAATACCTGTTATAAATGCAATTGAAATAAAAGAAGGTGCTGATTATGATGATGAGTTATTGAAGTGGCGAGATTCAGCATCTGACTATTTTATATTAGACAGTGGAAAAGGCTCTGGAAAAACATTCGACTGGAGTCTTATAGATAAAGAGAGTGAATTCTTTAAAAATTCCATTTTTCTAGCGGGAGGTTTAAACAGTGAAAACCTGGCTTTAGCTATTGGGGAATTCAATCCATTTGCAGTTGACTTAAGCAGTTCCGTTGAAACGGATGGATTTAAGGATGAAAAGAAAATCAAGAAAATCATTGAAATTATGGAAAATTATAGATAATATATTATTACTAATAAATATTTGAATTTTATAATGAGATAGAATTGGAGATAAAATATGAGCAGAGGACGATTTGGAGTTCATGGTGGCCAATACATGTCTGAAACATTGATGAATGAACTCCTGAACTTGGAAGAGCAATATAATCATTTTAAGGAAGATCCTGAATTTGTAGAGGAATTAAACACTCTATTGAAGGAATATGCAGGAAGACCTTCATTATTGTATTATGCAAAGAGAATGACCGAAGATCTCGGTGGAGCAAAGATTTACCTCAAGCGTGAAGACTTGAACCATACTGGAGCTCATAAAATAAACAATGTGCTTGGTCAATGTCTTTTGGCTAAAAAGATGGGAAAGACCAGAGTCATTGCAGAGACAGGTGCAGGTCAGCATGGAGTGGCTACAGCTACTGCAGCAGCATTATTGGGTATGGAATGTGAGGTCTTCATGGGTGAAGAGGACACCAAGCGTCAAGCATTGAATGTATTTAGAATGGGACTTCTCGGAGCTAAAGTGCATACTGTAACAACCGGTTCGAAAGTGCTTAAGGATGCAGTGAATGATGCATTCAGAGAATGGATTTCAAGAGTTGATGACACTCACTATGTAATTGGTTCAACAATGGGTCCTCATCCATTCCCAACAATTGTAAGGGATTTTCAAGCGGTAATCAGTGAAGAGATAAAAGAACAGATATTGGAGCTTGAAGGCAAATTGCCAGATATGGTCATTGCCTGTGTTGGTGGTGGAAGCAATGCTATGGGTGCATTCTATAATTTCCTGGAAGATGAGGAAGTAAAGCTTGTTGGTGTGGAAGCTGCAGGAAAGGGAATTGACACTGAATTTCATGCAGCAACAATTGCTAAAGGGGAGCTTGGAATTTTCCATGGGATGAAATCTTATTTCTGTCAAGGAAACTATGGTCAGATTTCTCCAGTTTACTCTATCTCTGCAGGACTTGATTACCCTGGAATCGGTCCAGAACATGCTTATTTGCATGATATTGGAAGAGCAGAATATGTTTCAGCAACTGATGATGAAGCAGTTGAGGCATTTGAATACTTATCAAGAATGGAAGGAATCATCCCCGCTATTGAATCATCACATGCAATAGCACATGCCATGAGAATTGCAGGTGATATGGATAAGGATGATATAATTGTCATCAATGTATCAGGCCGTGGAGATAAGGATGTGGCAGCTATTGCTCGTTATAAAGGAGTTGAATTATACGAATAATTGTAGGAGTGTTTGAAATGAGTGATAATAAAGATATAAAGATTGCTGATGCATTTAAGGATGGAAAAGCATTTATCGGATTCTTGACTGCAGGAGACCCTACAATTGAAAAGACTGTAGAGTATGTTTTGGCTATGGAAGAGGCAGGATGTGACTTGGTTGAGATAGGAATTCCATTTTCAGATCCTGTAGCTGAAGGCCCTGTCATTCAGGAAGCGAATATCAGAGCGCTTTCAAACAATACAAATACTGATGATGTTTTTGAGGCAATCAGGCAAATCAGGGAAAAGTCAGATGTTCCTTTGGTGTTCCTGACTTATATCAATCCGGTATTCTACTATGGCTATGACAAGTTCTTCAAGAGATGCCAAGAGCTTAATGTATGTGGAATTATTTCACCTGATCTACCATATGACGAGAAGGATGAAATTCTTGATGTTACTCAGAAGTATGGCATTGACATTATCAGTTTGATTGCACCTACTTCAAAAGAGCGTATTCAGATGATTGCAAGGGAATCAAGCGGATTTATTTATGTTGTTTCATCATTGGGAGTCACTGGAATGAGAAGTGAGATTAGGACAGACTTAAAATCCATTTTAGAGGATATTAAGGAAGTTACTGATGTTCCCGCTGCAGTTGGTTTTGGTATAAATGCTCCGCAGCAGGCAGAAAATATTGCAAAAGTGGCTGATGGCGTTATTGTAGGAAGTGCAATTGTTAATATTATTGCAGAGCATGGAGAAAATGCAAAAGAGCCTCTTGCAAATTATGTCAAGTCAATGAAAGATGCTATTTCCTAACATCTTTCTTTAATATTTTTTATACTTATTTTCTTTTAATTTATTTATCTAACTTTTTCTTAAATTTATGATTCATTTATCATTTTACTAAATTTTTTTAATTTTATCTAATCTACTAATCTTTTCTATTTTTTTGCTATTTCTAAATATTTCATCTAACTTTAACTAAATGCAAAATTTATAATAAATGTTTTTTATATATTAACAAAAATTATTAACAAAATAATTATGTGGATATAAAATAAAAACTAAAATATTATGGAGTTAAATCATGCATTATACTGGAACAGTTTATAGAAATCCTTATGAGCCTCCTTCTCCTTTGCTTGAGATTACCCAAGGATGCAGTCATAATAAGTGCAAGTTTTGCAATATGTACTCTGCCGTTAAGTATAACCCTTCTCCTATGGAGTGGATTGAAGAGGATTTGGCTGAAATTGCATCTTTTTATCCTGAAACCAATCGTTTGCAATTGCTTAGTGCGGATCCTTTTGCATTAAACTTTAAGAGATTGGATGCAATTTGTGATTTGGTGCACAAGTACTTGCCAAACATTGAAATAATGACCATGGCAGCACGTGTAGACAATATAACTGACAAGACTGTTGAAGAACTAAAGATACTCAAGGACAAGGGAATATTGGAGTTGAATATCGGTGCTGAAAGCGGTGATGGCTGGACCTTGGATTTTGTAAATAAGGGTTACAAGTCTCAAGATATTCTAGAGCAATGTGAAAAATTGGATAAGGCAGGGATTGAATATTGGCTAACATTCTTGAATGGGTAGCTGGTCAGTCCCATACAAAAGAGCATGCTCTAAATTCTGCAAAGATATTCAGTCAGGCTAATCCTACCGTCGTAGGTACAGGAGGGCTTGTCTTATTTGAAGGAACCGGTTTATTGGGATTGTATAGAAAAGGCAGATTCCAGCCATTGTCTGAGAAGGGACTTATGGAAGAGTTGAAACTTTTCATTGAAAATCTAGACTTTGATGGCAGATTTATCACTCATCATACAATTTCAATGGATTTGAATAATGTGAATTTTAGAGAAAACAAGGAAAACATATTGAAATCTCTTCAATACGGCATTGAAAATTTTGATTTGGACAAGTTATCTGAAATCAGATCAAGCAAAAGAGGTTTGTAATAAGAGGATTTCTAATAAAGTGAGTTGTAATAAAGTGAGTTGTAATAAGGGGATTTGATGGATATCGTAGCTATTATGGGTTCTCCAAGAAAGCATGGAAATACAGACATGCTATTGGATGAAATGATTAAAGGTGCAGAAGAAAAAGGACATAATGTCAAGAAGTATTATATCAGTGATTTGGAGGTTCATCCTTGCCGTGCATGTGGAGTTTGCATGCAAGGAAAAGATTGTGTCCGTGATGATGGGTTAACAGTAACTCATGAAATCGCAAAGGCAGATGGGCTCATTGTTTCAAGCCCTATCTATTTTGGCCAAATGACTGGTGCATTGAAGGTTCTCATTGACAGGTTTTATGGCATAACACACAATCCTTTGATTCCATTATCCGGTAAAGTTGTGCTTATTTTCACTCATTTAGGTCCTGAAGGATATTATGACTCTTACATTGGGCTTTCAAAGATACAGCATTTCATGATGAATATGGGTTATGAAGTGATGGATGTCTTGGATGTTGGAAGTTTAGGTGATGTAAGGACTCAGCCAAAAAATTGAAGGAAGCTTATGAAATTGGAAAAAGGTTCTAATCCTCAGTTATTTAATTAAATTGAAAATTAGGTGCCGAATTCCTCTCTCACTTTCTTGATTGTATATCTTGCAAAGGAGAAGTTTAAGATACTTGCAAGGATTCTTCCTGTTGCAAGGCCTGTCCAAATACCGACGAGTCCCCATCCTAATGCTATTCCGAGAGTGTATGTTGCGGTAACTGTAAAGATTACTTCTCTGATGATTGTCCACATCAAGCTCATGGTTCCCTTACCCATTCCTTGATAGAGGAAACTTGAAGTCATTCCCGCTCCAGTTAGTGGAAGGCAAAGGCTAGCTATTCTCAAGAATCTTGTAATCTCTGGAACTAAAACCGCTGTTTCTTTTGTGTATGCAAACAATGTTGCAAGCTGTGGTGCAAATGCAACAAGTATTATTGTAACAGCTGTTCCAAATGCTACACCAAATTTAACACCATATAAATGAGCCCTTGATAGATAATCTCCGTTTTTAGCACCATATGCGCTTCCTGAAACAGCAGCAACTGCACTACCTATTGCTGTAAGAGGCATTATTGCAAAGAGGTATAACCTTTGTCCTGAAGTGAATGATGCAATACCGTATTCTCCTCCAATTGTTGAGATGAAAACCAGATATAAGCTTACTGCAAGGGACATCATGAACATGTCCATAGATGCTGGAATTCCTACCTTCAAGATGTCTTTAGTTATTTTTAAGTCGAATTTAAACTCTTTTAAGTTGACATTCACATAGGTGTCCTTTTTGATTAGTATCCAGTACAGGATTACTGATGCAGATCCAAGAGCACTTACAATTGTTGCAAGGGATGCTCCTGCAGAACCTAAGCCCATTACATAAATGAAGATAGGGTCAAGAATGGCATTAAGGACTACAGAGACAATCATTGCATACATTGCCCTTTTCATATCACCTTCACCACGAAGGATACCGCTTCCTCCGTTACCGAACATGAATGCAATAAGGCCTAAAAATAGAGGGGTTCCGTATTTAATACCTTCAGCAAGGTTTTGTCCGCTTGCCCCATAAGTTCGAAGCAAAGGTTCCTGAACGGATAATAGGATTACTGTAAGTATGATTGAAGCCACTAAAAATATTAAAAGAGCATGTGCTGCAGATTTATTGGCACCTTCATGGTTTTTAGCTCCTACAAAACGACTTATACTACTTGTAGCACCACTTCCAAGACCTACGCTCACACCATTCAATATCATGAAAATAGGTGTTACAAAACCGATTCCAGCTATTGCAGCCTGTCCAAGTCCTGCTACCCAAATACCATCTATGATATTGTAGGATGCTGTAAGTAGCATGGATATCATGATTGGAATAGCAAGCTTTTTAACTGCTATTTCCGGTGCTCCTCTCATTAGTTCTACATTTTTATTTGCCATATTAATCCCCAATCTTTAATGATAATCATTATTTTAATATTTCCTCTGTTTTTCTAGCTATTTCTCTTAATTGGTCTTTTGCATAGTCATCTAATTTGTCTATTCCAACCTGTTCTTCCCAATTATTCAAATCATTTTCTAATAGAATAGCTAATTGTTCTCCTTTTTTCGTTATATTTAAGATGTATTTTCTTCTATTATTTTCATCAATGACTCTTTCAACATATTCATGGTCTTCCAATTTTCTTAAAGCTTTAGCTATTGTTCCTTTGCTTTGACCAAAAATAGTCGCCAAGTCATCCTGAGACAAATTTTTCCTTTTATAGATTTCCATCAAATATTGGCCTTCATGAACCATATCTATATGGTTTGGGTTTTTCTGGGAATATCTTAATTTATTTCTTGATATGTGATGTATCAGTGCAATAAAAGGCATTGAATCAAATTTATCCCGCTGCATTTTCTTTGCTGTCATATTTGATAGTTGGATTTTGAAATATATAAATGTTTCCTAAGAAACTGTTTATCACTGAATGATATTTGGAATATTAAAATTTTTTTAAAAGAAGCTAAAAATAGAAAATAAATTATTTAAAAAGAGTTTGCTGGCCCTTAGATGAGTTATTGATTCTCCAATCAATTTCTTCTAAATTGTTTTCTTTGAGGAATTCATTAGCTAATTTGAAATGATTGCATCCAAAGAATCCTCTTCTTGCAGAAAATGGGCTTGGATGAGATGATGTGAGCACTAAATGATTAGGATTATCAATTAATTCCCTTTTGAGCTCTGCCTGTTTTCCCCATAACAGGAAAACGATATGATGATTCTCTTGGTTTAAGATGCTTATTACATTGTCTGTAAATGTTTGCCATCCGCATTTGCTGTGTGAGTTTGCATTTCCCTCTTCGACAGTGAGTACAGTATTGAGTAAGAAAACTCCTTGTTTTGCCCAGGATTCAAGGCATCCTGATTCTGGAATTGGATAACCGTATTCTGATTCTATTTCCTTAAAGATATTTTTTAGAGATCTTGGGATTGGATGTCCTTCAGGTGTTGAGAAAGCAAGTCCATGTGCCTGTCCTTCTTCATGATAGGGGTCTTGGCCTAATATGACAACTTTCACATTGTCTATTGGACATAGCTTGAAAGCATTGAATATTTCATCTTTTGGAGGGTAGATTGTTTTGGTTTTGTATTCTGCTTCTACAAATTCTTTTATTTCTTGGAAGTATTCCTTTTCAAATTCCTCTTCTAAAACATTATCCCAACTGTTTCCAATCATAAAATCACTTTTTTAATATGCATTTTTATGTAAATTTCAAATATTTTTTATTTATTATTTCTTTCCAGTTACCTTATCCAAATATGGAATCTTATCTAAAATAGATAGAATTGCTAAACTGATTGCTGTTGTAAGAATCACTAAAAGAGGTATCCAAACCAATGAGCTGCCTTGAGTGAAATTGATGAATTTTATTAAATTGATTTTTATGCAATATAAAACCAAGTAATGAATAAGATAAATTCCATAACTGTAATTGCTTATTGTTGTAAATGCATTTCCTAATTGATTATTTTCCATACTAATGAATGCTTTGGTCTTTGATAGGTATTTAAACAGCAAGAACGCATTTGCAGACATGAAAAGTATCAATAGATTGAAATAGCTTAATCTAACGAATTGATGTACTAAATGAGACCTTGGAACTACAAAACAGAATATGTACCAAAGGTAAGATCCTATAAATAACAAAGTTGTGGTTGCGATAAGATATTTTCCATCAATTCTTTTTTCCAAGAAGTCACATTTTGCCAAGAAGTATCCAATTATTATATAAGCAAGGAAAGAAAGGTAATATGTTAATTGGGGAGTATATGGATTGATAATGTAGTAATGGCTCAAGCATATGTAAATTACAGAAAGAATTGCTAAAATTGTGATGAATTTCTTATTGAAATCATTTATGTTCATATCTAATTGCATCACTTTGTTTATTATGAATATTCCAACATAAGCTATTATAATCATCCAAACGAACCAGAAATGAACTCCCAGTGTTCCCGCTGTTCCAAAGACTATCTTAAGTGCACTGTCTAGGTTAAATCCATGGCTCATTGCGCTTGTAAATATTATGTAAACCAATACCCAAAACAGGAAAGGTATGAATAGTCTTGATAATCTCTTTTTAAAGAATTTTATTAAAGTGTCTTTTTTACCTAAGAGCAAGGCTCCACTAAGCATTACAAAAATAGGGATTGAAAAGTCTCTAAAACAGTCGAAGAATACAGAAATATAAAGATTAGGGCTATTTATATCTCTTGATACGTATGAAACTGAGACATGGCAGAATACGATTCCAATTATTGCCAATGCTCTAAGTACATCGTAATAGAATATTCTTTTTGAGGGTGTTTTAGATAATTCAGTGTTTTTAGATTGATTCATAGGATTACCAAGAATTATTTTCTCAATAATCTTTATATTTTTAAAGACTTTAATAATTTTCTAGTATGATACTGCCTTTCAATTTATGCATTTTATTTCATCACTTTTTTAAGTATGGAAAACATTATTTTTGCAAAGGCCTTCTTCAATGTTCCCAAGTTTATATTTGGAGCAAAATCATGATTCACCAAGCCAGTGTTTTCCCAGTATTTAGCATCAGCTTCTATTGGGTCTTCACTTAATGCCATAGCTCTCCATACATTGTAGAAAATCAAATCCATAAGTTTTGGTGAATGAAGTTTCTTGGAAGATACATCCTTATGGAACTTTTGAGAAATCTTGTTTATTTCTTCCCTATTGATGTCGTCCTTTCCGCCACAGGCATAAGTTATCTTATAGTTTTTATTGAATCCCCAATGCCTTAAGGTTTCATCGATGTATTTTGCAACATCCTTTTGGCCAGCTCCTGCTGTAGATACAACAATCAATGCTTTCTTGTCAAAGAATTCTGGCCTATGATATAAGTAAGCTGTATGGTCGAAGAAATTCTTAATGAGTCCTGTAACATTCATTGCATAAACTGGGCTTGTTATTATTAATCCATCTGCCCATTTGATCTTCTCCATAATTTCTTGCACAATCTCATTATGAGGGCAATGGTCTTCACCTTCCATAATGCATTTAAAGCAGCCATTACACATTGGCAGTTTGGCTTTCATCAATTGAATTTCTTCAAATTCTGCGTCTTCTCCTAAATTGCTTTTAGCTTGCTTAACCATGCTCCATGTATTTTTCTTTCTTGGAGATCCATTGATAATAACGTATTTCATCATAACACCTTTAAAATAATTTTATATGTCTAATTGTCCTTCAAGAACCTTCTTTTCCTTATATTCAAAGTTTTCATCAAATTCATCTACCCTCTTCTCATCAACATCAAATACTTCTGGATTGTAGAATATTCCCTTATCATAATCCCGATTCTTTAAAGTATTCTCATTTCCATTCAATATTTTTATCATGAAAAATGGATTTTCATCTTCAGTGTCTGTTTCTTCAAGGTAAATATTGTATTTTGATGCACTTTCGAAACCGAATCTGCTGTAGTATTCCTCATCACCTATTACAAAGATAAATGGGATGTTCATATCTTCTGCGAGCTTTAATGTATGTCTTATTAATTTTGATCCATAGCCATTGCTTTGATATTCCGAATCGATAGCTATTGGTCCAAGGACAGTTGCCTTTCCACTTCCTTCACTGACTTTAATGTCCACTCCATATCTATTTTCCTTATAAAGATTCAATCTGCCGTTTGAATAGTTTATATGGCCGATGATTTCATCATTTTCCTCTATTATGTATGCCAAGTCCTTTATGAAACTTGAATCATCTCTTAAGTTATGGACTATATAATGCTCATAAGCTCCTGGGCGATAAACGTTCCAAAAGGCATCTCTTACAAGATTTTCAACTTTTAGATAGTCCTTTTCCTCTTCCAATCTGATTGTTTTATTGTAGGATTCATCATTTTCCCTATTTTTTAAATCATAATCCTTGCCCTTATCTTTAGCATCAATCTTTACGGAATTGAAGAGTATTTTCATATGATTTGTTGTTCTTCTTTTGAAATCAATTAGGAATTTCTCATCATCTTCTGGATAATTTATTATGAAGTGTTCGTACAATAGGAATAATCCATAGTAATAGAATGATTCTGCAAGTTGTTTTATGTCAGCATCCTTCTTGATGAAGTTCATTTCTTTCATTAGATTAAAGAGGTCTTCCCAGCCATTGATTGCATACCCTATAATTGCTTCCTTTACAAATTTCTTTATCTTTTCGTTATGATAGGATTCAACCAGGAATATCCTTGTAATCTTCATCATCTTCTCTTCAGAGAGTTTTGAGATGAATCTATCGATTCCTTCCTTATAGAAATGGTCAAAATCCATATTCAGATTTTCCTTAGGTTGCATTACAGGAGCCTCTTCCTTTAGCATTTCGTTAATGTAATAGCTTAATATGGATTCTAATATTGATTCCTTGCTTTGATAGTGATTATAAATGGAGCTTTCCTTTATTCCAACTTCCTTAGCTATTTGCCGTATAGAAACCCCATCATATCCATATTGTGAGAATAAGTCAATGGAAACATCAAATATCTTTTCTTTTGTATTCTTTTTAGCCATATTATCATCTTTTTTATTAAAATGAAATTATTAAAATGAAATTAAAAATAAATCATAAAACTAACATTTGTTAGTTAAGATTGTATTTTATTATGTTGGCATTGATATATAAAACTAACGATTGTTAGTATAATTTTAAAAAAGATTATGGATCAGGTGATTTCAAATAGCTTTTTTGCATTTTCTGCAGTTATTTCAATAACTTCAGACTCTTCAATATCCAATTCTTCAGCTATTTTTTTAATGACGTATTTTATGTTCAGTGGTGTATTCATTTCCCCTCTTTTTTCTTCTGGAGGTAAATATGGTGAATCTGTTTCAAGAAGCACATGGCCAATGCCTATCTTATTCAGCATTTTTCTTGCTTTCTTGTTGTTTTTATAAGTGACTGTTCCGCCAACTCCTATATAGAAACCTAATTTGATGAATTCCACAGCCATTTCACAGGAACCTTGATAGGAATGCATGGATCCTACTACATTGTGCTTTTTCAAGATGTCATATGTATCTTGCATTGCCTTTCTGGAATGGACAATTATAGGAAGTTCATGTTTTTCGGCCAAGTTAAGCATTTTTTCAAAGAGTTCAATTTGCTTATCCTTATTTTCTTTTCCTTTGTAATAATCAAGGCCTATTTCCCCTACAGCGATGACCTTATCCTTTTCTAGTTGATTATCCAATATCGCAATGTCTTCATCTGTGATTTCATCTGCAAGAGTGTAAAAGTATCCTAAAGCGGCATAGACATTCTCATAATCTTCTGACAATTTCAATGCTTCTTCATTGCTTTCAAGGTCAGTGCCATTCAATATTAAGATAATATTGTTCTTTTGAGCCTCTTTTATTATTTCCTCTGCATTTTCCATTTCACTATTGTAAATATGGCAATGTGTATCGATGATCATTAAATTCCTCACATAAGAGATTATTTTTTCTGTTGATTAGAAAATTATTGCATTAAGTTTTTATTCTTTTAACCTCAATTATTATATAATCAATTAAATTAATTTAAATTTTTGGTGAACCTGGATGGATGAGAAGTTTTTAAGAACAGAAATGTTAATTGGAAAGGAAGGGATGGAAAAACTAAAGAATGCCAAGGTAGCTGTTTTTGGCCTTGGTGGTGTCGGTTCCTTCGTTTGTGAAGGACTTGCAAGAAGCGGAGTAGGCAATTTTGTTCTGGTGGATTTCGATAAGGTTGATGAGAGCAATATCAACAGGCAGATAATAGCTACAACAAAAACAATCGGCAGAAACAAGGTTGATGTCATGAAAGAGAGAATCTTGGATATCAATCCTGAAGCCAATGTTGAAATTTATAATGAGTTCTACTTGGCTGATAGCGAATCTGATGTCATTACAGAGGATTTGTCATATGTCGTTGACTGTGTTGACACTATAATGGCAAAGATTGCAATCATATGCAAATCCAATGAAATTGATGTTCCACTCATGTCCTGTATGGGAACTGGAAACAAGTTGGATCCTACAAGTTTTGAAATAGATGACATTTACAAGACTTCCTATTGTCCGCTTGCTAGAATAATGAAAAAAGATTTGAAAAAGAGAAATATAAAGAAGTTAAAGGTATTGTATTCAAAGGAACATCCTATAAACACAAATGATTGTGAAATAAATCAAAATGAAAAGAAGCATAAAGTCAAGGGCAGTGTTTCCTTTATGCCCCCTGTAGCAGGATTAATGATTGCTGGTGAGGTAATAAAGGATATTGCCATCAGATGATTTAATTATTTTTCTTCAACTATCTTTCCACTCATATGCTCTATTGTGATTTCATAAAGTTCTGTAACATCCAAAAGCTTGTCTATTTCTGACTTGGTCTCTTCTTCACTTGGGAAGAACTTGTTTCCTAAATGAGTCAATTTTTCTATTTTTGTATCTTTGTCCTTGATTGTTCTCATTTTTCCAAAGACAATCACGCTTTTGAATGTGTACCACCAGTCATCCTCTGCTTTTATGCCTTTATTCATCACGCAATAGGATACCTTATCATGCTTTTCGATTGCATCTCTTTTATGGCTTTCCTTTATAGTTCCATGGAAGTATATCTTTCCATCTACATAAACATGACTTAATGGTACAGCATAAGGATAATCGTCATCTCCAAGCACTGCTAAGACACCACGAGGTTCGTTAATTAAAATTTCTATGCATTCCTCTTCACTTAATGCCTGTTTCTTTCTTCTCATTTCTCTAAACATATTTAATAGTTTAGATTTACTTATAAAAATAGTTAATTAAAAGAATATTTTTTTTAAAATAAAATATTTAGAAATAGTAAAAAATAGGAACTAGAAAAATAGAAAAATAGAAAAAAATAAGTAAAATTGTAAAATTAAAAAAGAAAAAAAGTAACTGGTTAATTAAAACCAGTCTTTAGATGATTCTATAATCTCATCAACGATTATTGGTGCAGAACCAATGTAGGTATGAGGATCCATGATTCTTTCAACATCTTCTTTTGTTAAGAATTGGCTTGCATCAGGATCTTCAAGGATTAGGTCTGCAAGTAGCAATTTTTCCTTGTTTGCTTTGATGGCGTTCTTTCTTGCTACTCCATAAGCGGTTTGCTTACCCATTCCTGCTCTGGTAAGTTCTGCCATCAATCTTTCTGCCATGATCAATCCATTTGTGAAATTGAGGTTTCTTTCAATGTTTTCATCATAGAAGATGAGATTGTTCATTAACTTGATTGTTAAGTTGAGAATGTAATCAGTTAGAATACAAGCTTCAGGGAACATGATTCTTTCACAGGAAGAGTTAGTCAAGTCCCTTTCGTGCCAGAGTGGGTTGTTTTCCATTGCTGCATTTACATATGATTTCACGATTCTTGCAACACCACAAATACGTTCTGCAGTAATTGGGTTCATCTTATGCGGCATGGTACTACTTCCAACTTGCTTTTCAGGGTCGAAGAATTCTCCTAACTCTTGAATTTCAGTTCTTTGCAAGTTTCTAACCTCAAGAGCTATTTTGCTTAAGGTAGTTGCAATGTTAGCAAGGGTTGCTACGAATTCAACATGATTGTCCCTTTGCAATACTTGGTTAGTGATTGGAGCAGGTTTGAGTCCAAGAATTTCAGATACTTTCTTATGAACTTCCCAACCTTGGGTTCCAAGTGCAGCGGTGGTTCCTACAGCACCGTCCATCATACCAAGACAGACATTTTCCTTTGCATGCAATAATCTGTCGTATTGCCTGTGCAATTCATCTGCCCAGATTGCAAATTTCATACCATAAGTGGTTGGAAGTGCATGTTGACCATGGGTACGGCCAATGCAGACTTTCATCTTGTTCTCTTCAGCTAATTTAAGAATAATTTTAGTTAATCTTTCGATTTTCTCTTCCAATACTTCAATTGAATCCTTTAAAAGCAATGAGTTTGAACTGTCTACAATATCATTGGAGGTTGCTCCAAAATGAACATATTCTCCTGCTTCTCCTTCGCATACTTCACTTAATCCTTTTGAAAGGGAAGCGATATCGTGTTTGGTTTCTGCTTCAATTTCACTTACACGTTCTACGGTAACAAATTTGGTATTTGCTTTTGCCTTGATTTCATCTGCAAATTCCTTTGGTATGATACCAAGCTCTCCTTCAGCTTGAGCCAATGCAGATTCAATATCTAACATTCTTTGCTGCTTGTTTTCTTGTTCCCAGATTCTTTTCATTTCTGGAGTTCCATATCTAAATTCTATTGGATGTATTGCCATTTAAACTCTCCTTTAATTGTAGATAATTTTGATTAGATGTAATTTTTTTAAATTAAATATAATTTTTAAATTAAATATTATATTATATTTTTTTTTAAAATACATATCTATTTTTGAATTTTTGATTAAATATATTTTATTGATTTTCATATGATTTTTTCAATTAATTTATAAAGATTTATTAATAACCATAATAAATTATTATTTAGAGAATTAATATTAACGATTAATAATTTAAAAGTTAATTTTCTAAAATAATTATTAACTATTATTTCTTTATAGGGTGATATGTATGGATTTTAGTGTTAAAGATTTCAATGTAAGACTGCGAACAATTAAACTTTGGGAAATAATCATTGCAGTAGTCATTTCTTTTTTCTTGACCGGATTTGTTGAGGGATATTTTAATATTTCTTCTGCAGAATTGGAATATGTCCTTTTCTTCTGCTTTATGATGGTATTCTTTTTGATTGCCACATATGGTACAACAGGATTCAATAAGAATGTTAATGACTTGTTTAAAGCCAGTAGCATTCTAAGGGTTTTGATTTTAGCCGTTTCAAACATGTTTGTGGCAATTTTCATTCAAACCATGTTCTTCCCTTTGGATTCCCTTTTAAATATGGTCAATTCAATTTCCCTGCCTTTATTGGATGTGGTTACTGGAACAACTGATCCATTGATTTTCATTTTTGAGATGTTTTCAGCAATTATCATTGCACCAATTTCTGAAGAGCTGTTCTTTAGGGGAGTTTTATTCAATAGACTGAAAATCAGGAAAGGGTTTGTCTTTGGTTTAGTTGTTTCTTCAGTCATTTTTGGATTGTGTCATTTGAATTACCCTGATCATATTTCACATGTTATCTATACTTGCATAATGGGAATGACTCTATGCATTTTGTATTCAAGAACAGACAATTTGCTGTTGAATATGGTTGTGCATTCTGCATATAATCTTTTATCATATCTCCTTGTGTACACTCCATTGCAATATTTGATTTTAGGTGGAGAATTCAGTTCATTAATGGGTTTGCTCCTTATTTCATCATTGATATTTATTCCAGTTTATATTATTTATTTCACTTATAAGATGAAATAAGAGCATATTTAAAATTAATGGAAAAAGTTTATTAAGGGTAGTATGTAATATTAAAACACTTATTCAAAATGATTTTTAGATCTTAGGTGCATAAAATGGACTTTAATGTTACTGACTTTAATGTAAGGCTTAGAACAATCAGGTTAAGGGAGGCAGTTTTAGCTATTGCAATAGGATTTATCTTAAATGTAGTTCTAATTGGAATATTTCCTTCATTAGGGAAAAATGATAATTTAATGATCATGCCTCTTTTCATTTTTGTTCTCTTGTTCTTCATTTGGGCCTTAAGAGGCACTCATGGCTTAAGTGATGACTTTTCAAAGCTTTTTGAAAGGGATAATCGTAGAGAGATATTCTATATATTCCTAATAAATCTTTTATTTGTATTCCTGATAGTGGCATTCTTTGCAAATTTTGACATACTTTACGGTTCAGTATATCCTGATATGGAGCCCTTGTTGGATTTCACTCCAACACCTTTTGATCCAATATCCTTCATTCTTGATGTGATTTCTTCAGTCATACTTGCACCTATTATTGAAGAATTGTTCTTTAGGGGAGTTTTATTCAACAGACTCAAAATAAGAACTGGCATAATAGCTGCTATGATCATATCTTCAGCCCTCTTTGCTATTGGACATGAATTCGGTGGAATAACCAGTGCATTTCTCTTTGGAATCTGCATGTGCATAATCTATTTAAAAACAGACAATATCCTTATGACAATGTCAATCCACTTCTTAAATAATCTGGTGGCTGTACTTCTTGAAGTTGGCAATGCAGACGCTTTCCTATTCCAAATGCCGGTTGCACCTATCACATTGTTGCTTTCTATAGTTTCAGGACTTTTAATATTAGTTTACATCGTTGAAGAGATGAAGCGATTAAGGGCTTAGATTGTTTTTTCACATGTTTTTGCATTAATTCATATACTTTTTTTATCTTTTTATCTTTTTCTTTCTTCTGTTGTTTGTTTCGTAAACCCTCTTCCAATTTTTGACTATTTTCATAGAAACATTTATATATGATGTAAAATAATTTTTACATATAGGAATGTAAAATAATTTTTACATTTGGAATTTATTTATTACATTTGGAATGTATTTGTTACATGTTTATGTTTCTATATTAATCAGATATTGTTTAAGTGATCATATGAAAACAATTATAAGATATTTGAGGCAGGAGATTAAGTTAAGTCAACAGGATTTAGCGGAATCTGTTGGCGTAACTCGTCAAACAATCAATGCCTTGGAAAACGGACGGTATAATCCCTCTTTGCTTTTAGCATATAAAATAACAAGAATCTTGAATGAAGCCACTTATGGTGAAGATAGGGATTCCTATTTGAGCATAGAGGATGTTTTTAAATTTAGTGATGACGACTTTAAAAATTAAACGTTTCAAAGTTTGAAAGCTTTGATTTAAATTTTTTTATTATTACTTGTTAAAGGGGTTAAAAAGATGATATTAGATATTTATAAGGATTCTTTAGAATATTCTGCTAAAGACTTAAAGACTTTATTGGTATTGGGAGTAACATACTTCTTAAGTTTCCTTTTGCTTCCAATGTTCTTGATTTACGGTTATTCATACAGAGTTACTAAAATCTCTGTAGAAGGTATGATCAATGGAAATGATCCATTGCCTGCATTTGATAACATCATTGACATGTTTGTAGACGGTATAAAGGTGGTTCTGGTCTATCTGATTTACTTGATAGTTCCATTTATAGTATTCATCTTGTTTGCAGCAGTATCCAGCTCAATCGGAGGATATGGTGAATCTGCATTAATGGCAATAGGGTCTGTTATCACTGTTGTGCTAATCTTATTCGCTTACATTATGAGCATGTTTGGAGTGGCACATATGGCAAATAATGGCGATTCCTTATCTAAAGCGTTTGATTATAAGGAAATAATTGAAATCATCAAATCTGTTGGAGTTACAAGAAGCTTAGGAGCTTACATTGGTTTAATCATTATTTGTGTAGCAATTTATGCAGTTGTTTTCCTCTTGATCTTATTCGTATTCGGATTCTTCGGGATATTTACCGGAACTTTAGGATTTGATATGGCAGCTGGTGGAATATTTGTTGCAGGATTCTTTATAGCTTACTTCGTAATGTTGTTTATTGTAGGTCCTTACACCATGATAATGCAATCAAGAGTAAGCGGATTGTTATACAATCTCAATTAGATAATTAAAAATCATTAAAATTAAGAATAAACATTAAGAATAAACATTAAGAATTTACATTAAGAATTTACATTAAGAATTAACATTAAGAATTAAAATTAATTATTATTAATTATATTTTATTATTTTCTTTATTGGTGATTTTATGGCTAGTATTACTGATGTAGTTAAAGAAGGATTGAAATATCCTTTTAATGATGGAAAAAAGGTCTTGACTTTAGGTATCATATTCCTTGTTTCAAGTCTTGTCTCATTGGCAATGGAATATTTGGTCTTTGACAATATGAGGATTTTAGCGAACTTAGCTCCGGTTGATTCAGTTCAAGCAGCACTATCCGCTCTTCCTCCAAGCAGCTTGGCTTTGATTGTCTTGTCCTGGATTGTAACATTTGTATTGATGGTATTCGCTTCAGGATACATTTATGATGTTATTAAATATGGTATAGAAGGAAGATCTGAACTTCCAGAGTTCAGTGACATTAAAGGATTATTATTGAAAGGGCTTCGTGCATTCGTTGTTGGATTGGCATATTCCATTTTGCCTATGATTCTTTTCTTCCTTGGATTGATGTTAACTGTAAACGAATCTGTAGGCACTTCTGTAAATGCAATTGGTGGAATCATATTATTGCTTGCTATCATATTTGCTATATTCGTTTCTTTAGTGAATGTAATGGCATTATGCAATATGGTGGATAAGGATGAATTTGCTGCTGCATTCAGATTTAAGGAAATCTTGGGCTTAATCAAGAACTTAGGATGGGGAAGATTCATAGGAATTTTACTCTTCACTGTTATAGCAGTTATGATTATCACCGTATTCTGCGGATTCATATTCGGGGCTATTGCTGGAATTGTCAGCATGATTGTGGGCTCAGCATTTGTAATGGCTTTAATCAATATGATTCTTAACTCATTGCTTATCAATCCATTTGTCAGCATTGCAATCAGCAGAGTTTATGGATCAATTTACAAAGAAGCAACTAAAACTGAATTAGAAACTATCTAAAATAAGAAAATTAGAAACTATGGGTGATTTAACTAATAATTGTAAAATGGGTGATAAATTGAAAATCGATTCAAAAATTTCAACTGTTTTATCTGCACTCTTTGTTATTGCAATAGCAGTTTCAAGCGTTGGTGCAGTTGATTTGGTAAGCAATGGTATAGATAGCGCTAATTTTGCAATAGATATTCCATCAGGCAGTGACTTTGCTGAAGAGGCTACAACTAACTTGAATGTTGGAGATATGGCTATGAACATGGAAGTCTTTGCAAATCATGGGGACAATGCAAATAATCTAAGCACCATTGTGTATTTGAAAGATGATTCTAAGGATCAAAGCATTATTTCAGATGTTATTAATGATTTGAAAAAGGATGATCTTATCGTAGAGGAAAATGACAAGTATTTCATTGTAGAAACCAAAGATGCAAATAATTGGGATTTCCTTAATCTTGACATTGGAAATGGTATTGACAATTTATGGAACTTTGCTACTGGAATCTTTTCAGATGATTCCAATGTGAATGTCACAACTGGGGATGCTGATGTGCAGGTTTCTAAAGATGAAGGAATTCAGATTGTTGGTGATGACAACAGCACTGTTTCATTAAGCACTAAAGGATTGGCTGTTTCAGATCCAAATGGGGATAATGTTTCCATTTCAACTGATGGTGTAAATGTCAATGATTCAAATGGTGAAGATTCAGTGGATGTCAATTCTTCATTTGATGAGGATATCATTTCAAATGTTGATAATGCAGACTATGCAATTTGCATTGAAAATCCAGATGGCAATCAGGTAATTGTAATTGCGGGTAACGATTTGGAATTGTTAAAATCAATTGCAGAAACTGCTTCTTTTACTAATTAAAATCAGTATTTTAATTAGTTTTTATTTTTAATCTTTTATTTTATTTTTTCATTTTCTTTTTTATTCTTTTTTTAATTTTTATTCCAAGTCAATCAGTTCTTCAATTGACTTATATAACTCTTCTAAAACAGAATAAATCTTATCACCAATGACTATTTTAGGTTCCATATTAGCTCCATAGCTATTGAGCTCTTTGGATTTGTAGATGATCTTTACACTCCAAGTGAATCCTCCCTCTAAAGTGCAAGATTGATATTCCTCTTCAAGATCCCAAAGACCTATTCTTTCAACATCTTCCCAAATTTGGATCCACTTATCCTTGCTTATTCTGCTTATATCAATTAGCTCTGGATTCGGATTGTTTACCAAAAGGGAATTGTTCAATAGCTTAATGGATTTTGTTCCATTTAAATCGTGCTTGTAATTGATTTCAAATTCTTCTGGAATGTAGTCGATTGTCATGATTTGATTTCCTGAAATCTTCTTATTTTTATTAAAAATATGTTCGTTTAAACTTATATATTATAAAACTAAAAATTAAAATGAATATTAGATATTTTTTATATATTTTTGAAAGGTGAACTTAATATGATTCGATTAAATGATTTTTTAGATAAATTATCCATAATTAAGGTTTTATCCTTCTTTTTATTGATTATATTAGTTTTTACCTTGATTCCGATGGTCTTTAAGATTCATTTGGGGAGCTTATTTTTCAAATTCATCTTGTATGGAATCATGCTGCTCTTTTTTGCTTATGAGTTAAATAAAATTGATTTTGATGAAATCTCATTTAAAGCTGCTTTAAGAAAAGAGTATGATTCTATATTCAAGGTCTCTGATATTTGTCATATTTCATTTATTGTAATCGCAAATATCCTATTTGTTTCAGCGGTTTATTTTATATTGAGATATTTAAGCCATTTGTCAATAATCCACTTCAATTCTCCTCTTTTTGGAGATTTCAGAGCATTGGGCATTGCAATATTGGTTCTTTACCTTTTCACTGTAGTTATACTCGCTCCGATTATAGAAGAGTTATTGTTTAGAGGATTATTCTTAAGAAGATTCAATAAGGAATTGAATGTGACATCAGCTATTTTAATCTCTTCAGTGTTGTTTGGTATTTGCCATAACTTTGGAGGAATTTTAGGAGCTATACTATTCGGTATTTGCGTTTCAATTCTTTATATAAAGTCTAAAAATATATTGGAGCCTATATTTGCTCACTTTTTGAATAATCTCTTATCATTCCTTCTTGCATTAAGCGGAGTCGAATACTTGATTCAGTCCAATTTGATAATAATTTTCTTGATAATCATTTTAGCCATTGTCTCTAATTTTGTCTTGTTTAAGGCAATTTTCAGTGAATGGCCTGAGAGTATGGAATAGAATGATTTGTTCAGGAGAAATGTCTTTTGATTTATTAATCTAAATTAATTTTTTTATTTTTCATATTATTTTTTTATATTAATCATAAACTTTATATGACTATAAAATATAATTTAAGTTATGTTTAGATTTACAGGTAAAGAGATAAGAGATTTAATCATATCCTTTATAGTGATTGCTTTAGGATTTACCATTCTCTACTCCAATGGTGATTACAGCAATATAGGCTTGGTTTTCCCTATAGTTATGATTGGAGTGGGAGCAGGTTTCATTTTCCACGAATTAGGGCATAAATTTGTAGCAATGCATTATGGATATTATGCCGAATATGGGTTATGGCCTACAGGACTCATTATTGCATTGGCCAGTTCATTTTTCGGATTCATATTTGCAGCTCCTGGAGCAGTTGTTATTTATAGTAATGGTATGGAAGAGAAAACAAATGGTATCATTTCCATTGCAGGACCAATTGTAAATATCATTTTAGGTTTAATCTTCTTCCTTATTTTAGTATCTCTTGGGGATTTCGCATATACTGAAACTGGATATCTTGTCGGATTGACATGCGTTCTTGGTACAAGAATCAATTTCTTCTTGGCAGCTTTCAACCTATTGCCTATACCTCCTTTAGATGGTTCTAAAGTAATGGCTTGGAGTGTTCCTGTTTGGTTGATAACATTTGCAATCGCTGCACTTTTAGTTTTAATCTTCGGAGGATTTTTATAATTCCTCTAAATTAGAATTTTTAGCTGAAAATTTTATAAACTAAAAGTTTTAATATAAGAAATGATAGAAATAGTTAATACTTATAAAATTTATATTAATATTATAGTGTATTGATATAGTATATTGATGCTTAATTAATTAATCAAATTTAAAATTCAATAAAAAAATTCAAATTTATTCAATTATTTTAACGTGATATTTATGGCAAAAAAAGATAATAAAATCGGCATGCCTATGAGCGGGGCAGGTTTAGTAAGATATTTTGATGACGAAAGTGTAGGTCCAAAAATCGCTCCAGAAATAGTCATCGCACTTAGTGTAATTTTAGGAATCTTCTGTTTCATCTTAAGATTCTCTGTATAAACAAACTTTTAGAAAGTTTGATTAAACTTCTTTTCACTAGTTGAGTATTTGCTCTACTAGTTTCTTTTTTTAATTTATTTACTTTTATTCACTAGATTTACTTTGATTTAATTCTATTTTTTTTTAAATTATTCGTTATCTATTTTTTATATTTTTTCATGATATTTCTCAGGATATTTCAATTTCATATTAGTTTTTATATGCTCTCTTAATATTTTTAAATATGATAAGGAATATAATAATATTAGAGAAAAAATAAGGAAAAAATTAAATCATTACTTCACTTATTTGTTAAATTATTAGTAAATTTTTAGTCAGATTATTATTTTTATTTATCAGTGATTATAATGGATGCTGGAATGGATTATTTTGAAAGATTGGAAAGTGAAACTCTCAAGCTCTATGAGATAGCTAATGAGGCAAGATCCAAAGGGTTTGATGTTGAGTTAGAGACTGAAATTCCATTGGCAAAGGACTTGGCAGAGAGAGTGGAAGGGCTTGTAGGTCCTAAAGGCATTGCAAAGCGTATCAAAGAATTGGAAAAGGATATGTCTAGGGAAGAGGTTGCATTTGAAATTGCTGCTGAAATTGCATCTCAGGAATCAAATGAAACTGGTGCTAAGTTAGAGGCTGAAAAACAGGCTTTTGCTGACCAGGGACTTAGAACCGCTTTAGCTATTTTAACAGAAGGGGTGGTAGCGGCTCCTTTGGAAGGTATTTCAGGAGTAAAGATCAAAAGCAATTCTGATGGAAGCAAATATGTTGCGGTATACTTTGCAGGTCCTATTCGTAGTGCAGGAGGTACTGCAGCTGCATTATCCGTTCTTTTAGGTGATAAGATACGTGTAGCTACGGGCCTTGACATTTATAAGCCTACTGATGATGAGATAGAAAGATATGTGGAAGAAGTTGAGCTTTACGAATCTGAAGTTACTAACTTGCAATACTCTCCAACTCCTGAAGAGGTCAGATTAGCTGCAAGAAGCATTCCAGTTGAAGTCAGCGGTGAGCCAACAGACCAAGTGGAAGTGTCTCACAGAGACTTGCCTCGTGTAGAAACCAATAACATTAGAGGTGGGGCTCTTCTTGCGATGGTTGAAGGTGTTATCCAGAAATCCAAAAAGATTTTAAAATATGCCCACACACTTAATTTGGACAGTTGGGAATTCTTAGAGGAATATGCTAAAGGTGTAGGTTCATCTAAGGAAGAAGAGAGTTCTCCATCCGAGGGTGAAGAGGTTGTTGAGGAAATTGATGACAATATCATTGATAAGGATGAACTCTTTGAACATTCAAAGTATGCGCACGATATCATTGGTGGAAGGCCTGTTTTAGGATACCCTTCTGAAAAAGGAGGATTCAGACTCAGATATGGTCGTTCAAGAAACACAGGTCTTGCAACTATGGGTGTTCACCCTGCAACAATGGAGCTATTGGAATTCTTGGCAGTTGGTACACAACTAAAGATTGAAAGACCTGGAAAAGGTAACTGTGTAGTTCCTGTAGACTCAATTGAAGGTCCAACTGTTAAGTTAAAATCAGGTGAAGTCCGCAGATTGGATTCCATTGAAGATGCAAGAAAGGTTAAGGGGAAAGTTGTTGAGATTCTTTTCCTTGGAGACATGCTTGTTGCATTTGGTGAGTTCCTAAGGAATAACCAGCCAATGTTAGGTGCTTGCTGGTGTGAAGAATGGTGGATTGAAACAATAAGAAATTCAGAAAAATATCAATCATTCACCGATGATGAGAAAGAGGCATTCAATTTGAATTCATTGCAAACCAAGAAATTCACAGTTGAAGAGGCATTTAAGATCACTGAAGAGTTTAATGTGCCTTTGCATCCTGAATACACTTATTATTACAATGACATATCCATTAAGGATTTAGTTGATTTAGGCCAGTGGTTAGATACAAGAAGGGACTATCTGGAAAATGGATATCAAAATGGAGAGGATTTAGAACTTGAATTATCTTATCAAAAGAGAATTTTAGAAGTTATGGGCTTATGCCATAAGCTTAATGATGGGAAGGTAATAATTGACAAAGATCATGCTTATAGCTTACTTAAGACTATAAATGGAGACTATTCCAAGTATCTCTCTGATGAGTATTACAAGATGAAAGTCGTTGACATCATCAATGAGAATATAGATTTCGAGATAAAGGATAAGGCTCCATGCTATATCGGTACAAGGGTTGGTCGTCCTGAAAAATCAAAAGAAAGATTGATGAGACCCGCTCCTCATGTGCTTTTCCCTATTGGAAACAATGGTGGAAACAGACGTTTGGTTGCAGAAGCTGCCAAAAAGAAAAAGATTAAAGTCGAATTTGCAAGAAGGGAATGTACCAATCCTGATTGCAGATTAAGTTCATTCCAAGCTATTTGTCCACATTGTGGATCTCCTACTGTTATCGGCAAGTCCGGTCAAAAGGATATCAATTTGGCACATATGCTTTCAAAAGCTTCCAATAATGTAGGGGTTCGTAAAGTTGATGAAGTTAAGGGAGTTATAGGTTTAATCTCTGAAGACAAGCTTCCAGAACCTTTGGAGAAAGGTATCTTAAGAGCAAAGAATGAAGTGTTCACCTTTAAAGAAGGAACTATTCGTCATGACTCCACTGACTTGCCACTAACTCACTTCATCCCAAAAGAAATTGGAGTAACTGTTCCAAAATTATTGGAAATGGGATATACTAAAGACTGCTATGGTGAAGACATTGTCAGTGAGGATCAAATCATTGAACTTAAGGTTCAGGATATTGTAGTTTCTGATAATTGCGGTGAGTATTTGGTAGGTGTAGCTAATTTCGTGGATGATTTGCTTGAGAGATATTATGGAATGGAAAGGTTCTATAATGTAAAGGACAAATATGGCTTGATCGGGCATCTTATTGCAGGTCTTGCTCCACACACATCTGCAGGAGTATTGGGCCGTATAGTCGGATTCACCAAGGCATTAGGATGTTATGCACACCCTTATTTCCATTCTGCAAAAAGGAGAAACTGTGACAGTGATGAGGATTCCGTGCTATTGCTGTTGGATGCATTGATCAATTTCTCAAAATCATACTTGCCAAGCACTCGTGGAGGAAGTATGGATGCTCCTTTGGTTTTATCCACCCGTATAGATCCCGAGGAGATTGATGATGAATCACATAACCTTGACATATTTGAAAGATTCCCATTGGAATTCTTTGAAAGATCTCAGGAACCTTTAAAACCTGCAGATATGTTGGATTTGGTGGATAATGTTGCTAAGCATTTAGGTACTGACAGGCAGTATCATGACTTGATGTTTTCACACCATACTTCAAGCATTCATGCAGGGCCAAAAGTTTGCTTATACAAACGTTTAGGTTCCATGAAGGAGAAAGTGGAAGCTCAAATCAATTTGGCTGAACTCATTAGGGCAGTTGACCAAAGGGGAGTTGTAGAAGGAGTATTGTCCTCTCACTTCTTGCCGGACATTATGGGAAATTCAAGAGCTTTCTCCAAGCAGAAGGTTAGATGTCCTAAATGCGGTGCAAAGTATAGAAGAATGCCTTTAACCGGTAAATGTAAATGTGGTGGAGACCTGATTTTAAGCGTATCCAAGGGATCTGTAGTCAAGTATCTTGAAATTTCACAGAACCTTGTAAACAGATATCCTGTATCTCACTACCTTGAGCAAAGATTGGAAATTCAAGAATTTGGTATCAATTCATTATTTGAAAGTGATAAATCAAAACAAAGTTCATTAGATGTGTTCTTTGGAAAATAATTGTTGTTTGTTTCGCATTTGGGTAATGATTTCTATTGGATTCTTATTTCATTGATTAAGCTTAATACTAATGTTAATTCCTTAATCTATAATTTTTTATTTATTTAATTTTTTAATTTTTTTAAATTTGTTTTAAATATTTTCCAATCATAAGTATTACAATATATTTTGTTCGTATCAAAACGAATGATTTATATACATCTTATCACATATATTATTTCGTGAAGTAACTAACTTTTTGTATAGTTACTAACTTTCGTATAATTTCTAACGGATATTATACATGTAAGTACATAATTATTAGTAATCACTTTGAAAGTTTTATCTAAATTTTCATGATTACATAATTATTAAATTAATTATTTATTATTTGATTTTTTATTAAAATGAAGGTGTTAAAGTGGAAAAAGTCGATAATGTAGAAAACGATATTAGAAGAGCTAAAATCACCGTTAAGAAAAACAACGGTGTTTGTGAAGCTTTCAGTTATGAGAAATTGTTAAAGTCTTTAGTTATGGTTGATGCTCCATACTTTGAATCTGAAAGAATTGTCTCAACTGTTGTTGAAAACTTATACGATGGAATCAGCACTAAAGAGATCAAAAAGATTGTTTACGAATGCTTGGAAGAAGTAGATTCTGAATCAGCTAACAAATACTTAGCAAAAACTACTTTAAAAGTACGTTCTTCCAGAGATAAAATTGAAGCATTCGACATGGCAAAAATTGCAAGTACCTTAGTTGAAGAAACTGGTGCTTCCCAAGAAACCGCTTTTGAAATTGCTACTGAAGTTTGGAAAGAACTTAAAAAACTCAATGTCGAATACCTTACCGCTCCAATGATTAGGGAAATTGTAAACACAAAACTTGTAGAATACGGATTAGAAGATTTAAGAAGCAGATACACTCGTTTAGGTATTCCTGTTTACAACATCACTTCCTTAATTGAAAACGGTTCAAGAGACAATGCAAACATGATGCATAACCCTGAATCCATTCACAAATATGTTGCTGATGAAGCATTAAAACAATATGCTCTCTTACACATGTTACCAGCTCACTTAGCTGATGCACACATGTCTGGTGACATTCACATTCACGACTTGGAATTCTTTGCTGGAAGACCATTAAACTGTCTCCAACATGATATAAGAGCATTCATCAAACATGGTCTTAAAGTAGACGGTACTGGAGACCACACTTCAGTTGCTGCACCTCCTTCCCATATGGAAACATTAATGAACCATACTGGAGAAATCATGTTAGCAGCACAGCAAAACATGTCTGGTGGACAAGCTATGTCTCTCTGGAACGTATTTGTTGCACCATTTGCAACCGGCAGAAGTTATGATGAAGTAAAACAAGCTATTCAAATGTTAGTTTACAACTTGAACATGGCTTATGCAGCAAGAGGTTCCCAAGTTCCATTTACAAGCATGCAATTAGAATTCGGAGTTCCAAAATTCTTGCAAGATGTTACTGCATACGGTCCAAAAGGACAAGTAGTAGGAACTTATGCTGACTTTGAAGATGAAACCAGAATGATCCAAAAGGCATTCACTGAAATCTTGCTTGAAGGAGATTCCGAAGGTAAACCTCACTTATTCCCAAATACTATTTATACTTTACGTGAAGAGACCTTAAAAGGGGACTATGAAGACGATATCCGTTTAGTTCATGAACTTTCTGCAAAATACGGATCATCCTACTTTGTAAACATGTTACCTAAATACAGAGGTCAAATGGCTAACTATATGGGTTGCAGAACCTGTCTCCAAGACACCTGGACTGGTGACTGGGAACAAGACTGTTTAAGAACCGGTAACTTAGCTTACGTAACCTTAAACTTACCAAGAATCGGATACCAATCCAGAGATGAAAACGATGTATTCGAATACTTAGACAACTACATGGATTTAGCTGTTGAAACCTTAATGATTAGAAGAAACCAAGGTCTTAACTGTTTAAACAACTTTGACATCTTACCATTCTTAAATCAAGATGTTGATGGTGAGACCTATTACAGAATCCAAAACTCCACTTTATCCTTTGGTTTCTGTGGTCTTAATGAAATGTTGCTTGCATTATTCGGTGAAGGTATCGACAACCCAGATGCAAACAAATTCGGTATCAAATGTTTAGAATACATCAATGCAAGAGCAAAATCCTTACAAGAAGAAACTGGACTCAGATGGTCTGTATTGCAAACTCCTGCAGAATCAACTGCATACAGATTTGCAACCTTGGATAAAGAGCAATTCGGAGATAAAGCAATCTTACAAGGTGACAATGGAGCTAACTACTACACTAACTCCTCACACGTACCTGTAAACAGTGACATTTCCTTTGCAGACAAAGTTAAAATTGAAGGCCAATACCACAAATTAACTCCTGGTGGACACATCTTCCATGCATTCATGGGTGAATCATACTCTGATCCTGATGCATTAATGAGCTTAACCAATAAGATTGCAAGAAAATCTGACATTGGTTTCTGGGCTTACAGTTCAGCATTCAGTTTCTGTTTACACTGTAAAACCTTAATGAAAGGATTAAGCAACAAATGTCCTTCCTGTGGTGAAACTGCTGATGTGGAATGGTATGACAGAATTACTGGTTACGTACAACAAGTAGGTCACGCTAAATCTGCAAACGGTGGATGGAACGCAGGTAAACGTCAAGAATTAATCGACAGACGTAGATTTGAACAATAAGTTCAATCTACTTATCTTTGACTTATTGATTGATCTTGAAGTTTAATTGATTTATTAATTAATTAATTTTCATAGGCATTGTTTTTTGCCTATTATTTTAAATTTATTTTTATATAGAGCTTGACTCTATTTTTCCACTTAATAGGGTTCTTATTTTAGAATCCTATTTACATCCTTTAATGGCTATTTTTATAAAATTTCTATAAATTTTTAAAAAAATTTTCCAAATCTATTTTTTATTATAATTTTTTCCAGATTTTTTTGATTAATCTCTAATTTTTGTAATTAATTTTTTATAAGATGATAATAAAAATATATAATATAATAAATTATTAGGATATTTATATTGGATATTTATTATCGAAATATTATCAAAATAGTATCAAATTCATATTAATTTATTACTTCATTATTGCTTTCATATATAGTTTGGAATATTAAACACATTAAATTGAAAGCAGCTTTTATAATTATTATGGTGAAACAATGAAACATTGGATTGAAAGAATCGCTGATGAATTAAATGAAATAGATGTAGAAAAACATGTCATAGCAAGTGGTACATCTATATCAGGTTCTATACATATTGGAAATTCTTGTGACGTATTCATTGCAAATGCTATTGGAAAAGCATTGCGTGAATTGGGAAATGATGCAGAAACCATCTGGATTGCAGATGACCATGACCCTCTCAGAAAAGTTCCATTCCCACTTCCTGAATCTTATGACCAATACTTAGGTATGCCATACTCTATGATTCCATGTCCTGAAGGATGCTGTAAAAACTTTGTAGAACACTTTGAAAAACCTTTATTCAAAGTTCTTGATGCTTATGGTATTGAAATAACCCCTAAATCCGGTTTTGAAATGTACAAAAATGGGGATTACCTTGAATCAATCAGAATCTCCCTTGAAAAGCATAATGAAATCAAAGCCATTTTTGACCAATACAGAAGAGAGCCACTCGCAGACCACTGGTTGCCATACAACCCAATCTGTGAAAAATGTGGAAGAGTAAACACCACAGAAGCATATGACTTCGATGGAGACATTGTAAAATACAGATGTGAGTGCGGTCACGACGGTGAAATGGACATCAAATCTGGTAACGGTAAACTTACCTGGAGAGTTGAATGGGCAGCAAGATGGAAAATCTTCGGAACCACTTGTGAACCATTTGGAAAAGACCATGCAGCAGCTGGTGGATCTTACGATGTAAGTAGCGTTATCTCTGAAGAGATTTTTGATTACCCAGCACCATATCCAGTTCCATATGAATGGATCACATTGGATGGTGAAGCAATGAGTAAGTCTCATGGTGTATTCTTCACTCCAGAACAATGGTTGGAAATCGGACCTGCAGAAAGTCTTAACTATTACTTATTCAGAAGCAAACCTATGAAATCCAAAGACTTCTCTCCAAAAATGCCATGGTTAGACTTCATGGACACCTTTGATAAAGTTGAAAGGGTATTCTACGGAGAGGAAGAAGCTCCATCTGAAAAAGAAGGCAGAAAATTCAAAAGCATTTATAAGAATGCTCAAATCAAGGCAGATGCGCCTTTACCATTCAGACCTCCTTTCAGATTCTTGGTAAATGCTTATCAAATTGTTGGAGAAAAGGACCTTGAAAAGATTTTTGGAATTTTGAAAAAGAATTCCCAATTGACTAAAAGCTTTAAGGATAAGGACTTCTGTGACTTAACCGAACTTGAATTGGCTCAATATGAAGAAAGAGTAGATAATGTAGTCGCTTGGTTAGACAAATATGCTCCTAAATTCGTCAAGTTCCAAGTTCAATACAACTCAATTCCAAAATTACCACTTCCAGATGATCAAATTGCATTCTTGAAAGATCTTGCTGATTTGATGGAAGAAAAAGAGTTCTCATCTGCTGAAGAATTGCATGATGCTATGTATGAAGTTTTAGAAAGCCATGGATTAAAACCACAAAAGGCTTTCCAAGCTATTTACAAATTGATTCTCGGTCAAAAACAAGGGCCAAGAGCAGCTTCATTCTTACTCTCTTTAGATAAGGACTTTGTTGTTAAAAGGTTAAGACAAGAAGCTTAAACCCAGCTTTTCCGCCCCTGTGGGGCGCAAAACCTAGACCAAAATCTTTTCTAGTAGTTGGGGGTTATCTACTTTAAACTATTTTTCTTATTTTTTTTATTTTCTATTTTTGTAAATTTTTCCATTTTTTCAAAATAATCCCACAATTATTTGTTCGATTATATTAAAACTTTATTTTTAAAAATAGAATTTTTTCTAAAAAAATAATTACTTAAAAAATAATTACTATAAAAAATTATTATTCTAAAAATAGTATAGTGTATAAAATTTGTAAAAAAAGAAAAGTGATTAATTAATAAAAATTAATTAATCTAATTATAATTATCTGCCTCTGATTTTGCTAAAGAATCCTTTGTTGTCTTGGTTCTTAAGCTGTTCAGATAATTGTTGGTTTTTGTTTTTAAGAGAGTTAATGGTTTTGTCTTTTGCATTCATTGCAGTGCTTAACTTATTGTAATCTCTCTGTTTGTTATCTAATTTTTCGTTTAGGTCTTTAATTTCCGCTTCTAACTTAGCGATTGTTCCTCCAATTCCTGCATTCTCAGCTTCATGTTCTGCATCTTTAGCTTTCATTTTAGCATTGATTTCAGCAGTTTCAGCTTTGAGTTTAGGAATTAGATTTTCTTTCAAGTCAGCTATTTCAGAGTTCTTGTCTTTTAATTGGTTTTGTTTTCTTATGATTTCCTTTTCCTTATTGTCAATAACTCTGTCTTTTGCTTCTAACTCTTTGCTTAATTTATCGACCTTATTGTTAAGTTGATCAACAATTGATTTTTCTTCATCAGACAAGTCTTCTGTAGCGGCAATTTCTGCTTCTTTTTCATTAGCTTTTGCTTCAAGTTCAATAACTAGCTTTTCAATTTCTTCCAATCTGACTTTAGCTAATTGAAGACCAGCACCTTTTTTAGCAACGCTTTCACTTAAATCCGCATTGATTTCTAATTGATTAAAATATTTTTTTGTGCTTGCTTCCAATGCTTCAGTAAGTTCTTTTTTAACTATTTTTAGTTCTTTGTTCTGTTTTTTCAATTCAGGAATGACTTCATTTGTTAAATGATTCAATTCGCTTGCCTGATTTTTAAGTTTGTCATCTTTCTTAGCTAATCTTTCTTTTAAAGTTTCAATTTCTTCTTCGGAAATAAAAACCACCATCCGCTATCAATTATCCAATATATTTTCATAATACATCAGACAATCAATTATTTTTCAAATTTTCAGTCGCATTACAATTTAACCACTAATTTGATTTAACCGCTAAATTTATAATAAAATAAGATTTTATAAAAAATTTATAAAATAATCTATATTATTACATATTGTATCTGTTTATTTATAAATTTTCATATTTATTGTGCATTGTTTCAATATTTAATATTATTTTTCCATAGAATAAATATTGAATATGTCATGACATCTTCTTAATTCATATTATTTTAAGTTTTTTAGCTGTTGTTTCATCCACTTTTCCTGTAACTTTTAATCCATTATCTCTTTGGAATTCCTTAACGGATCTTTCGGTATGGCTTTGATAAATCCCATCAATCTTTAGGTAATGTTTTTTATAAGTTAAGTAATATCCATTTTTCTTCAATGCCTTTTGGATTTTTTTAACTGTTGATTTATCTTTGCTTCCTCTTGAAACGGTTTTAAAAGACTGTTTAACTGTTATCTTAACTTTTTTGTTTACTTTGCTGTAGGATTTGTCTCCAGCATAGCTGATTTTTGCGCTAAATGTTCCTTTTTTAGTTAATTTGTTTATTTTAAAGACAGCTTTGCCGTTTGCATCTGTTTTAGCATTATAAGTTTTCCCATTAACTTTTAAGGTAACTTTCTTATTCTTCAAGGTCTCTCCTAAACTATTTTTAAGTACAACACTATACTTTTTAATTTTAGTTTTATCCTTAAAGCTTTTATTTTTAGCATTTATGGAAGGCTTATTTTTCAATATAGTTATTTTCACGGTTTTCTTTTGATTTCTGTAATCATCATCCTCAAAACTTATTACTGCATTATAGGTTCCTGGAGAAAGATCAATGCCTAAGTTAATCATTCCCTTAGTGTCTGTTTTCTTTTGATACTCTTTTCCAGATATTTTTATAATGACTGTTTTTTCAGTAAGGGATAAATTATTTGAATCTGTCAATTTAATGGTTAACGGCTTGTTTTCCAAATAATATTTTGTTAAATTATTCACTATAAGCTTGGATTCATCTTTCATTTTAACTGAAATGTTTAATGTTTGGTTGTTTAACTGAGCATAAACATATCTCACATTAAGTTCCGGCTTGTAGTTGAGAACTGCAGTACCGTTTTTCATAATTACGTTATCTATTACTTTTCCAGTGCTTGTATAGAATTTAACTGAAAGAGGCAAGTTAATGTCTTCATCATAATCGTAAATTTCTTTAGTTTCATTATCAAAGAATTGGTGCAAACTTACAGTCAGCACATTATTTTTATCTTGGGCTATGATTTCATTGCTTGATGTAAAGGTCATGATTAACCATTTTGATGCATTTATTTTCCATGCTTCCCAAGCGTCACTATGTGGGGAATAGTAATTGCCTATTTCATTTTGTCCCCACCAGCAGTATAATAAGGAAGCGTTGTCATCCAATGCAACATCTCCATAACCTTTCACACCCATTGTAAGGATGTAATTGTTTACAAGTGCACAATTTTCCATTTTAAGTTCGGTGTCCTTAAAGTTGTTTGAGACTGCAGCATGATTGGTTACATGATTCCCATCAAAGACAGTATTGTAAACTTCAGTTACAACATGCTGTCCACTTAGAGGTGCAAGGATTGCAGCTGCATAAAATCTTGAATATCCATTTATAAATTGGCTGTTGTTGATTATCATATAATTGTGATTGCTTATTGCTCCTCCAGTATATTCTGTGGTCTGATTAATAAAGCTGCAGTTGTTTATTGTGGTATTTGCTAGGGAGAGTATTGCTCCTGCAGAATATATTGCATAATTCTTAAAGAAGACTGTGTCTTCGATATGTGCAATTCCTCCACATGCAATAGCTCCTCCCACTCCCTTTTCAGCTGTGATATGATTTTCTCTGAAATATGACTTTTCAATTTCTGTTATTCCTGATGAGTAGATTGCCCCTCCATATTGGACTGCGCTGTTATTTATTATATTTGATTTAATTATGGTCAATTTTCCATTATTATTGAATATTGCTCCACCATACAGGTCTGCATAGGAGTCCTTTATTGTGCAATTGATTAAAGTCAATTCACCTCCATTATTGTAAATGGATCCTCCAACTCCTGAACCATCAGCAATGATGTTCCCATTGATTAGGTTTAACCCTATCAATGTTAATTTGGCATCGGAGTTCATTATGAATATTCTAGCGATATTTTTAGCATCAATTATGGTCTTATCTGTCTTACCCTCGATAGTTAATGTTTTATCTATTGTAAGATTGAATCCTTCAAATTCTCCTTCAGATAGATATATTGTTGATCCATTTATGCTATTATCAATTCCTTGTTTAATGGTTTCAAATGGCTTATTTTTGCTTCCATCACCATTTATATCATCTCCATCTGTAGAAACATAGATAGAATTGGAATTACTCTCTTTAAGTTGATTTAAAGAGGTTTCATCTTGGATACTTTCTGAATTCAGACTTTCAATTTCAATTGTGTTTGCAATGTCATTGTTTTCTTCACTTGTTTCGATAGTATTTATTATATTATCATCAATATTTTTATTTATATCATTATTAGATAATTCTACTGCACTAATAGAACTTATAAGACAAAATATTGCCATAATAATAAAAAATAATGTTAAAACACTTTTTATTTTATTAATCTTGCTAATAATTTAGCCCCCATTTTATAAAATTTATAATCAAAAATAAATATTATTCACTTCGTGATATAATTCTAATTTTAATGTTTAGTTTTTATATATTTTTCTTTTTAAAAATTGAAATTTAATTAAATTTTTTAATTTAATACAATTTTTTTAATATTTTTAATTTAGTAAAGTTGAAGGAATTAAAAAATATTAGTTTTCAAATGCTATCGCAAGTTAAAATTATTATAAAAATAAAATATTCATTACTAAATGTTGATGATTTTTTGTTTCGATTCTCTCGAAAAATTTTACATAACATATGTTAATAAAAATCATTAAATATTGGGAAGTCTAAAATAATATTGTACTAATTTTAGAAAAAAATTTTTCAATTCAATAATATTTTATGATTGAATTTTTTCTAAATTTAAATCAGTAAATATTATTTAATTCATTAATAAGATGATAATTGGTATTATTTTTTTAAAAATAACCATATTTAATCTTATTTTATCTAAAAAAGTCATTGATAAAGTTTTTAATGCTTTTTCATTGATTTTTTTACTAACAGTTAAAACGGTTTAAACAGTTAAAAACAAGAGCAAAAAGGGTTGTATTTATTTGAGTGTAAAAAAAGATTTATTAGCGGTGGGACATACTGCATTGGATTACATCATCACAGTTGATGAGTTTCCTAAAGCCAATAATTCTGCACCTATGAAAACCATGAAAAACTTGAATGGTGGTGCAGCAGCAAATGTTGCAATGATTGGTGCGACTTTAGGAATGAAAACTGGGTTGGTTTCTGCTGTAGGATGTGAATTCATTGATTCTCATTATCACAAGAATATGCAAAAGTTAGGTGTTGACACTGAAGCTTTAATCATATCCCAAGAGGAGAGTACTCCAACAGCATTTGTCATGACAAACAACAATCAAGATCAAATCAGTTATTTCTACTGGGGTGCTGGAAAAGAGTTCCATGACAGTGAAGTTCCAAGAGATAAGATTAAGGAATTTAAGGCAGTTCATTTGGCAACAGGCGATCCTCATTTCAATTGCAAAACCGGAATTGTTGCTAAGGAAGAGGAAAGATTGGTATCCTTCGATCCAGGACAAGACCTTGGAATGTACAGTCCTAATAAATTGAAGGAAGTCATTTCCAACGTCAATATTCTTTTTGGAAATCATCATGAAATCAAGCGTATTCAAGAGTCTATGAATGTTGATATCAATGGCTTGATGGATTTAGGTCCAGAAGTTGTTCTAATGACCTGTGGTTCTAAAGGCAGTATCATTTATAGTCCGGATGAAGGCAAAATAGAAGTCGAATCTATTTATAGGCCTGCTGTTGATCCTACTGGAGCAGGAGATTCTTATAAGGCAGGATTCGTATCTAGGCTTATTTATGGTGCTTCATTAGAAGAAGCTGCTAAATTTGCTTCATCAGTTTCATCCTTTGTTGTTGAAAAGCAAGGATGTCAAACAAATATGCCTACTTATGATGATGCATATACTAGAATGATGGATTTTTATATATAATTCTATTTTTCTATTTTTTTCTTATTTTTTTCTTATTTTAACTATTTTTTACTATTTTTCATTATTCTCATTTTCTAAAATTTTTCATAATTTCTGATTGTTAATTGAATTTCATTTTCTTTATTGTTTTTTGATTTTTAGAATTTTTTCATCAATTTTTAAAAAAACTTAAAATTTAATAAAATGTATTTGATATATATCAAAGCTAATTGATAAAAAAGGCCTATAAATGCTTTATTTTCCAAATAAGGGCTGTATAAAATAGATATCTTTATATTAGATAAAATACATTAAATAAAATTATAAAATCAAGTAAAATAGAATTAAATTAAACTTTACTTTAATAAAATATATTTGAATTTAAATTTAGAGATTCCTCAACATGATTCAAAGAAAATAAAGGATTCTTAGGAAATTGATTTTATAATAATCTAGCATTATCAAAATAAAATTGGAGATAAATAATGACACAAATAAGTGATGCAAAAAAAGGAATATTAACAGAAGAAATGAAACATGTCGCTAAGATTGAAGGAGTTAGCGAAGATTTTATCTTAAGGTCCGTTGCAAACGGTACTATTGTAATCCCATCTAATGTAAACAGGGATATTGAAGCAGCAGGTATCGGTGCAGGTCTTAGAACAAAAGTAAATGCAACTGTAGGAACTTCTACAGATATCGTAAACTTTGATGAAGAGGTATTGAAAGCACAGATTGCTATTGACCATGGTGCAGACTGTTTGATGGAATTGAGTATTGGTGGAGATTTGGATGTAATAAGAAACAGAGTTTTAGATATGTCTCCACTCCCTGTAGGTTCAGTACCTGTATACCAAGCGGCTATTGAAAGCATTAGGGAGCATGGTTCTGTAATTTATATGGATGAAGATGACTTATTCAATACCATTGAAAAGCAAGCAAAAGATGGTATAGACTTCATGGCTGTTCACAGCAGTATCAATATTGAAACATTGACAAGACTTAAAAGACAAGGTCGTGTAACTGGACTAGTATCCCGTGGAGGATCATTCATGTCCGGGTGGATTGTAGAAAATGAAAAGGAAAATCCATTATACTCTAACTTTGATTATGTATTGGAAATTGCAAAGGAACATGATGTTGTTCTTTCCCTTGCAAATGGTATGAGAGCAGGTTCCATTGCAGACTCTACCGATAGGGCTCAAATCCAAGAATTGATCATTTTAGGAGAATTGATTGACAGATCCCGTGATGCTGGTGTGCAATGTATGATTGAAGGGCCAGGTCACATACCAATCAATGAAATTCCAACCAATGTAATGATTCAAAAGAAAATGTGTTCCAATGCTCCTTTCTACATGTTAGGACCTATTGTATGTGATGTGGCACCGGGTTACGACCATATTGTATCCGCTATTGGTGCAGCATCCTCTGCAAAAGCTGGAGCAGACTTCATATGTTATGTAACTCCTGCAGAACACTTGGCTTTACCATCTCCTGAAGATGTGAAAGAAGGGGTTATTGCAACTAGAATCGGTGCATATGCAGGTGACTTGGCTAGCGGTCAAATCGATGGTTCACAAGACTTGGCTATGGCTGAAGCAAGAAAAAGATTAGATTGGGAAGCTCAATATGAATGTGCAATGTTCCCTGAAGCTGCACGTGCAAAAAGAGATGAAAGACCTCCTGAAGAGGAGGACACCTGTACAATGTGCGGTAACTATTGTGCTGTAAAAATAGTAAATCAATGGTTGGACCAATCTGATTCTGAATTAATTAAATAGACAAGCTTTTTAGCCTTCGGCTAAAAACCTTGACCAAAACTTTTTCCCAGCTTTTGAGCTGAAGCTCAAAACCTGGACCAAAATTTTTTTCTAATAGTTGGGAGTAATTTTCTACTTTTCTATTTTTTTTAATGATAATCTGAATTATAAAATTTAAATGTTTATCTAGTTTTCCAGGGTTTCATTGGTATAAATCCTTGTTCTCCTATTTTAGTTTGACCATCAAATAGCAAATATTCGATTAAATTATAAATATCATCTTTTGTATCGTTAATCTGCACTAAACTGATTACGTGACGGGTTTCGTTTTTCAATATTTCATTTCCATTGAAATAGCTTGCATTTAAAAATGTGTAATACTCATCAGAGTTTCTCACAATCTTGAATGCATCAAATTGTGATTTTACTTCCCTTTCAATAGTGAAATTGATGTTTTCCTGTCTCAAGGTGCTCCATGCCAACCTTTGTGCACTTCCTTTGACTCCAATGAATTTCAATCCTTCTAAATCAGAGATCCTTTCAATTGTCTTTCCATGATTTGGAGATATTAATACTAAATGGTCATATGCAATAGCTGTAAAGTTCAAGTCATTTTCAAAAGCAAGCAACGGGTCATCCAATGCTAAAATGTCTACCAAATCCTGTTTTGCAAGTTCATATGCGCTTTCGTCATCACTGCTGTAAATCAATGTCTTAAATGGCAAGTCATAACTGATTGCCTGGAGAAGGCCTGTAATTATGTGCCCTCCAACGATTATGATTTCTTGTCTGTCTTCCAATCGGTTTTTGTATTTGTAGTAAAGGTCTAATAGTTCGTATCCCTTTTTGCTTAATTCAGAACCGGAACCTACTGTAATGACCAGTTTCTCTCCAAGCTTGTCCTCAGCATTTTTGATTCTTCTGTTAAGCACTGAATGAGACACTTTCAATTCCTTTGCGGTTTTTCTTTGGGAATATGTTTTTGACAATGATTCCAAGGTTTCAAAGAACTTGTAATTAAAGGAGATTCCATCTATTTCAATTCCAATCTCAGGCTTAATGCTATTATTATCATTTGTGAACACTTCTTCCTGATTTTGATTTTCGTGATTTGCCATTCAATCCCTCTAAACCCCATTTTTGTTTTGAAAATATATGTTTTCTTTTATTGAAAATATTAAAAAAACTTTTTGATTTTGGCACTGATTAATTTTAAATATCTTAATGAATATAATATTATTATCTAATTTCAAAATATTTATCAATTTAATTTTTGTTTTTTTAATTAGTTTTCATATGCTTTTTAAGTTAAATAATTATTGAAATTATGTATTAAGTTTAGGTAGAGATTTAAATGGAGTTAATGATATCAGCAATTGAGGCAATTATAAACAATATTCATGATGCAGAAGAGTATTTAGTTGAAGAGGATATAGCGAATTTTATTGAAATTATCACAACTGCAGACAACATTTTCGTAACTGGTGCAGGAAGATCTGGACTTGCAGCTAAGGCCTTTGCAATGAGATTGATGCACTTAGGTTTAAGCTCTTATGTTGTAGGTGAGACCATTTCCCCAGCTATCAATGCAGGGGATTGTATTTTAGCTATTTCCGGTTCTGGTGAGACCAACACTATAGTAACCGCTGCGAAGATTTCTAAAAAAAGAGGGGCAAAAGTATTGGCATTAACCTCTTATCCTGAAAGCAGCTTAGGCCAATTGGCAGATGGAATCATTCATGTTAAAGGTAGAACAAAAGTTGAAGTGGATGATGAAAACTACCTTAAAAGACAAATTAAAGGAAATTACACTTCCTTGACTCCTCTTGGTACTGCTTTTGAATTGACTTCATTGGTTTTCCTTGATGGATTGGTTTCCGAATTGATGGAAGCTATGGGAAAAACCGAAGAGGACTTGAAAAATAGGCATACTGTTTTAGAATAAGCCTACTAATTTTTCTTTTTTCTTTTTTTTAATTTTTCATTTCCAATAGATTGGATTCCATTTTTTTTATTTTCCAATTTTTTTCTAATTTTCTATGATTTTTATAAAGGGTGTTAATATGGTAAGTGTAGAAGACTATGAGGAACAATTGGCTAAAGCAGGGGAATTTCATGGAGAAATCTGCGGAGGAATAGCCATTGGGACTAAGCTTGCAATGTATGGTATGGAATTGATGGGCTTTGAATTAAACAAGCGTCATAAGAACCTGATTGTATTTTTAGAAATTGATAGATGTATGGCGGATGCAGTTCAATCCGTCACCAAATGCACTATGGGGAAAAGGTCCCTAAAGCAAATGTATTACGGCAAGTTTGCTGTAACTTTCTATAATATGGATACTGGTGAAGCAATTAGGGTTTCCGATGCAGATGCCAACAAGCAAGAAAAAATAAAAGAAACCAAAGATGAAATGATTGAAAGGTTTAAAAGAACTCCTGCTGAGGAATTATTCAAAGTTGAAAAAGTTCATGTTGAATTGAATCCTTCCCAAATACCAGGTAAGCCACATACCAGTGTATTCTGTTCAGTTTGCGGTGAGAAGATCACTGATGGCCGTCACTTGAATCGTGGTGGAAAGCCAGTATGCATACCATGTGCAGAGGGAGCATATTATGAAGTCATTGATGATTAAGTAAATTTAAAAATTTCTAATAATCTTCTTCTAATCTTTCTTAATATTTTCTTTCTCTTTTCACTGTATTCTTTCTTAATTTTTTCTTTATATTTTTCTAAATATCATTGTTAATGATTCATTGCTATTTATTAGGTTATCTCATCATAATTTTTCATAATTTATCATGATTTTGGGGATAATGTCTCATTCAACAAAAATTATTTTTTTAAAATTTTCTCTATCGTTTTATAAATAGCTTTCATGTTGGGGTATTTTCCTTTATTTTAGCCAAATAAATAATTTAATCGGGTTAACTGTTTGTATTTATTCAAATGATTCTAAGGTTTTTTAATACGTTATTCCCATTGATGTGTTTTTTATGTTCGTAAGGTATTTGCTTATTTATGTTATTTTATTGATATGAAATTTAATTATATTCATAAAATAACTGTTATTATGATTTTTTAACATTTTTAAGTGTTTCTATTAAGCTATTTTAATTTATCATGATTTATAAATATGAATATATTTTCATATTGGTGTGATTTATTCATTTTTTATCTAAAAATAATTCTTGTTAGTTTTTCATTTTTACTTTATTTATTAATTATAAATTGAATAGATTGAATATTTTTTAATTCATGCTTATTTTTTATCGATATGAATTAAATTTCTTTTTGTAAAAATGAACATTATCATTATATAAATGTTTTGTTTTCATTTTAATAGCAAAGTCTTTTTATAGGTATGATAAATAATTATAATTAATGCTCTCTTTATGTAAGGTTTCATATGCCTCGAGAGTATTGATTATTATATGGGATAATTTAAAAAAGAGGTTGAGATATATGAGTTTTAAAAGTCCTGCAGATACTGCAAAAGCAATTGCATCTGCAGCTACCGCAAAAGGTGAAATGCCTATATTAAAACTTGCTGTTTTAGGTTTCTTAGCAGGTGCTTACATTGCATTCGGTGGATTACTTGCAGAAGTAGCAAACACTGGTGCAGTAGCTGGTGGCGTACCAATAGGTATTTCTAAATTGATCTTCGGGGGCGTGTTCCCTGTAGGTTTAATTATGGTTGTTATCTGTGGATCTGAGTTATTCACTGGTGACGTAATGTTTATGACTATGGGTCTTTTAGATGGTAAAACTGATATTATGGGATTACTCAAAAACTGGGTTGGATCTTGGGTATTCAACTTAGTCGGTGGTCTCTTTGTTGCTTACGTACTTGCTTACGCAACTGGTATTATGGTACCTGAAGCATTCGCTGGCGGTGCAATTACCATTGCTAACACCAAAGCTTTAGGTGGAGCTACCTTCATGGCAGCTGGAAAATCAACTGCTTCTTTAACTTGGGTACAATGTTTCCTTAGAGGTATTGGTTGTAACTGGTTAGTATGTTTAGCAGTATACTTAGCTAACGCAGCTGATGATGTAGTAGGTAAATTCTTCGGTATTTGGTTCCCAATCATGGCGTTTGTATGTATTGGATTTGAGCACAGTGTCGCAAACATGTTCTTCATCCCATTAGGTATCTTCTTAGGTGCTGAAGTAACCTGGGCACAATTCTTCCTCAACAACTTAATACCTGTAACCTTAGGTAACATCGTTGGTGCTGCAGTATTTGTAGCATGTGCATACTGGTTCGTATACTTACGTGACTAAATGTACAAAATCAGTTTGAATCTAATATTCTATTAGTCAAACACAAAGGATTTTTTATTAAATCCCTAAATTTGTATTTACTTATTGAAATATTTGAGCGAAACCTATTTAATTCAAATATCAATAAGTATTTACATAATTTATTAAAGTTTTTAGAAATTTTCTTAAAAATTTCATTTGAATGAAAATCATCCTTATATGGAATTTCAAATTCCAAAATAATCTTTTAGAGACATAAAATGTTTCTAGATTGCGTTTAGATCTTTTTTTAAAGTTCTAAATATCACATTTCATGATAATATAATATTATATTATTTATGTACTTCGAATATTATTGTCAATTCTTTTATTGGATTATAACAATAGACACAATTCACAATACTCGACACAATTCACAATATCTAGAAGTTTTAATAAATATATAATTATTTAAAATTTCAGTTGTTAGTCAATAATTGAATTTGCCAATATGTAAACTAAACAAAAATAAAACCTTGATTTTATTATGGAGATTATAAAATGGTTGAGATAAAATATGTACCATCTATTTGTCCTTACTGTGGTACCGGTTGTGGTATTAACTTTGTAGTCAAAGATGGAAAAATCATTGGTGTCGAACCATGGAAAAGACACCCTGTTAATGAAGGAAAAGTATGTCCAAAAGGTAACTTTGGATGGCAATTCATTAACCACCCAGACAGATTAACTACTCCGTTAATCAAAGAAAATGGTGAATTCAGAGAAGCTTCCTGGGATGAAGCTTTAGACTTAGTAGCTAGCACCCTTAAAAAATATGCTGACACTGACCCTAACAAATTAGGTTTCTACGCATGTGCTAGATCTCCTAACGAAAACATTTACATAACCCAGAAATTAGCAAGAGCTGGATGTGGTACTCAAAACGTAGACCACTGTGCACGTATCTGTCACGGTCCTACTGTAGCTGGTCTTGCAACCACCTTCGGTTCCGGTGCATCCACTAACGGTTATGACAGTATTGAAGAAGCTGATTTCATCTTCTGTATTGGTTCTAACAACATGGAAGCACACCCATTATTCGGTCGTAAAATTATCAGAGCTATTAAAAACGGTGCAAAATTAGTAGTAGCAGACCCAAGATTCACTCCTACTGCAAAATTAGCACACGAATACATGCAATTCAAAACCGGTACTGATGTAGCTTTAATGAACGGTATGATCAAAATCATCATTGAAAACGGTTTACAAGATGATGAGTTCATTAAGAACAGAACCAAAGGTTACGAAGAAATGAAAGAAGTTGCAATGAAATACGACCTTGACAAAGTAGCAGAAATTACTGAAGCTGACCCTGAACAAATTGAACGTGTAGCTATCGAATATGCACAAGCTGAAAACGCAGCTATTGTATACTCCTTAGGTATTACCGAACACTCTCACGGTGCAGACAACGTAATGTCCACTGCTAACTTAGCAATGTTAACCGGTAACTTAGGTAAAATCGGTGGAGGAGTAAACCCATTAAGAGGACAAAACAACGTACAAGGTGCTTGTGATATGGGTGCATTACCTTCTGACTATGTAGGTTACCAAAAAGTTGCAAACCCTGAAATTACCAAAAAATTCTCAGAAGCTTACCAAATCGACTTACCAACCACTCCTGGTTTAACCTTAGTCGAAATGATGAACGCTGCTCACGCTGGTGACTTAAAAGTATTATACATCCACGGGGAAGACCCTGTACTCTCCGATGCAGATATTAAACACACCAAAGAAGCAATTGCAAACTTAGAAATGTTAATCGTTCAAGAGTTGTTCATGACCGATACCGCTGCTGAAGCAGATGTTGTATTACCTGCAGCAGGTTGGGGTGAACAAGAAGGTACCTTCACTTCTGGTGAAAGAAGAGTTCAATGGTTACGTAAAGCTCAAGAACCACCTGAAGGCGCTATGCTTGACTGGAAGATCATGGAAGAAATTGCTGTTAGAATGGGCAGACCAAGAGAATTATTCCACTACGAAAACGCTGCTGAAATTTGGGAAGAAATCAGAGAACTCGCTCCTTCCTACTACGGTATTACTCACGAAAGATTACTCAAACCTGAAGGTGTCCACTGGCCATGTCTTGACCCAGAAGATCCTTGTGAACCTTTAATGCACAAAGACAAATTCGCTCACCCAGACGGTTTAGGTATATTCCAAGCATTAGAACACAGAGGTCCTGTCGAAGTTGTTGATGATGAATACCCATTACTCTTAACTACTACCCGTGTCTTGTTCCACTATCACGCTGCTATGACCAGAAGATGTGAAACCTTAGATAAAGAAGTACCTACTGGATTCATCGAAATCAACACCGAAGATGCAGCAGAAAGAGGAATTCTTAACAATGAAATAGTAAAAGCATACTCTAGAAGAGGAGAAATTGAAATTCCTGCTCGTGTAACTGACGACATTAAGAAAGGTATTGTAAACATTCCTATGCACTTTACCGAATGTGCAGCTAACATGTTAACTAACTCCGATTCTTTCGACCCTAAATGTAAAATGGTTGAATTAAAAGCTTGTGCTATTCAAGTAGAAAAATTATAAGGTGAATAAGGAGTAGATAATATGGCTGTAAATGTAAATGATATGTTTTATGCATACTCTGGTAATGAAGCAATTAAAGAAAAAGGAGAATACGGCGGAGTCGTAACTACTATCATGAAATACTTACTCGAAGAAGGTATTGTTGATGCAGTAGTTGCTGTAGAAGAAGCAGCTGACTTATACGATGCTAAACCTATTCTCATCACTGAACCTGAAGATGTAATCAAATCTGCAGGATCCCTTCACTGTGGTACCTTAAACTTAGCAAAATTCGTATCCAAATACTTAGACGGTGCTAGAGATATGAAAATTGCAGTTACCACAAAACCATGTGACGCAATGACCTTAAAAGAGTTAATGAGAAAAAGAAAAGTTATCGAAGAAAACGTAATCATGATTGGTGTAAACTGTGGAGGAACCATGCCACCTGTACCAACCATGAAAATGATTAGAGACGTTTACGAATTAGACCCTGCTGATGTCATCAAAGAAGAAATTTCCAAAGGAAAACTCATTATGGAAACCGCTGATGGTGAAAAAGCAATTTCCATCGATGAACTCGAAGAAGACGGAATGGGTAGAAGAGAAAACTGTCAAAGATGTACCATGAACATCCCTACCAACGCTGATCTCGCTTTAGGTAACTGGGGAGTTATCGGTGACTTAGCTGGAAAAGCAACCTTCGTAGAAGTATGCTCCGAAAAAGGTGCAGACATCTTAGGAAAAGTAATTGATGCGGGATTAATTGAAACCCAAGCACCACTCGAAAAAGGTGTAACAATCCGTGCTAACATCGACGGAATTATGGTAAAACAAGCAATGGCACAAAGAGAAAAAGACTTTGCTGGAACCTCTGGTGACATTTTAGAAGTATTTGCAGAATACAAAGAAGAATTCTCTAGATGTATGAAATGTTACGGTTGCCGTGAAGCATGTCCTCTCTGTTTCTGTGACGACTGCTGTCTCGAAGCTGAAGGTCCTGAATGGGTACCTGGTGGATACACCCCTGCAGCTCCATTCTTCCACTTAACTCGTATGGTGCACATGGTAGATGCATGTACTAACTGTGGTCAATGTTCTGAAGTATGTCCTTGTGAAATTCCAGTATCCAAAGTATGGGCTACTGTAAACCAAAAAGTCAGAGACATCTTCGGTTACTACAGTGGTGTAGACAACGAAGAACCATTACCATTCACTGAATTTGGTCCTAAATCCTACAGACAATACTAGGATTGAAGATTTAAATCAAAATGGTTAAACACGATAGAATAAATTAGTTGTTGTAAAACTTTGTAATGAGCGTTTTGCTTATTATATTCGTTTTACAATTTTCTATTTTTATTCTCCTTTTTAATTAAATAATTTTTAAAATAGTCACCTCTTATTCACTCATTTCCATGAAAAACTATTTTTTAAATTATTTTTTTTAAAAATAGCTATTGATTTATTTTTAAATTTAATTTATTTAGTGAAATTTCACTGTCTATTTTTATGATGAATCTTGATTTAATAGTTAATCTAATCTATGATTGATGATAAAAGTTTTATTTAGATAAATTAAATAACAATAGATTAAACTTTTATTAATTTAATTAATTTAAGTAATTAATTCAAATAATTAATTTAAAAATAATTAAAAATTTTTTTAATTGGTGTAAAGATGAGAATTATTTCAATTGTAGGTTTAAAGAACACTGGCAAAACATCCCTTACAGGCAAGATCATTAAGGAATTAACCAATAGGGAATTCAAGGTAGCAAGCATTAAGCATTCTCATCACCAGATGGAAATGGATCATGAGGGAACCGACACATATAAGCAAATGGAAGCAGGTTCTGGCTTTGTTGTAGGAATTGGTGGAAGAACTTACTTCAATATTAATGAAAGGTTTGATTTAGAACGTATTTTATTCTTAATAAAACTTATTGAAAATCCTGATTTTGTTGTTATAGAAGGATTTAAAGCTTATCCTTATGCTAAAATAGCAACTTGTGAAGAAGTCAAGGACGAGTATACGATAAAAGTGGTGAATTCATTTGAAATCACAGATTATGAGCTATTGGAATTGGTCGACCTTGTTGAAGAAAGATCCTATGACATTTTGGAAACATTATTTGTTAATGAATGCGGATATAATGATGCAAGTCTTATAGGTCAGGCTTTTGCACAAGGAAAGCTAGATTACAATCCTGAAACTCAAGCTGAAGTCAATTTAGCTATTGATGGAGTGAATATTGGATTGAATAGATTTGTCAGCGATTATCTCAAGCAAACCATATTGGGAGTATTGGCTCCACTTAAAATCAAGGAATATGGTGTAGAGAACTTTGAGGATATTGACATAACAATTAAAAATAAAAAAGAATAATATAATAATATTTAAAAATATTTAAAAATAATTCATATATTTAAAAATAAATATATTTAAAAATAATTAATATTTAAAATATATGATGGCATTATAAATTAGGTTTAGGTGATTATGTGAGCGATAATAAAGATTTTGAAAACAAAGTTAGTTTAGTAATCAATGGAAATGATATTGAATTAAACAAATTCACAGATGATATCATAAAAGAAACTATTCTCGGATTATTGAAAGCTATTAAAACTTCTGAATATGGTGTAGATGAAGTAAAGAATGTTGAAATTTCCATTGATAATGAATAATCTTAAGATTATTTTTTTAAAATTGTTCATATTAATATAATTATTTTTTTGGAATGAATTTTATTTTGGGGTTTATGGATGAAGGATAAAGTAAGAGACGATTATGAAAGACCAATTATTTCACTTAGGATTTCAATCACTAATCGTTGCAATGTAGATTGCATATACTGTCACCATGATGGGATGTTGGAATCCTCTTCAGAAATGACTCCTGATGAAATTTATGAAATCTGCAGAATTGCAAAGAAATTAGGTGTTGAGAAAATACGTTTGTCTGGAGGCGAACCTTTAGTCAGGCCAGACATTGTTGAAATTGTTGAAAAAATTAATTCACTTGATTTCAAGGATATTTCAATCACTACCAATGGTATATTTTTAGAGAAATTTGCACAAGATCTAGTCGATGCAGGATTAGACAGAGTTAATGTCAGTTTAGACACACTTGATGAAGAAACCTATCAAATGATTGTAGGGAAAAACGTTTTACAAAGAGTTAAGGATGGAATTGTCAAATCTTGTGAAGTTGGTATGTATCCAGTTAAGATAAATATGGTAGTTATGAATAATATCAACAATGATGAGATTATGGACATGTTTGAATTCACTAAAGAACATGGTGTAATCTTGCAGCTCATTGAGATCATTGAGTCTGAAAGCTGTGATGACAATGACTTCAACTCCAAGTATCATTACCCCCTTGCAGAATTTGAAAGACACTTGGCTGAAATTGCAGATGAGATCAAGGTAAGGGAATTCATGCAGGATCGTAAGAAATATTTCATTGATGGCGGTGAGATAGAGGTTGTCCATCCTGTAGACAATACCAATTTCTGCAAGAATTGTACAAGACTCAGAATCACTCCTGAAGGAAAGATCAAACCTTGTCTTCTTAGAAATGATAATCTTGTAGACTTGGTTGAGTTCATTAGGGATGGAGTGTCTGATGAAGAACTTGTAGATATTTTCTTAAAGGGAATCCATAATAGGGAACCTTTCTATAAGGAAGAATAAATAGTATATTTTTTACTATTTTTCACATTTTTTATATTTTTAATTTTCTTGAATTTTTCACTATTTTTACTATTTTCACTATTTTTACTATTTTCACTATTTTTTTCTAAATTTTTTATAGATATTTTTTAGATTTTTTTATTTATTTTTCAAAAATTTTCTACAGATTTCTAATTAATTTTCTCTTATTTTTGTTAATTTTTTATAATATCTTGTGCTTGTTTTTTAGTAAATTTTTTCTATTTTTTTATTAGTTTTTATCTTTAGAAACCACTATGTGTACTTACTACACCTCCTTTATGTGTATTTGCTACACATTTTTTTGTTTGGCCTAAAAGTTTTAAAAATTTTAAAAAATTCGATGTAAATTTACTTACATATTGGAGATATAATTTAGCTATTTTTGATTAAATTTTGACTATTTTTATTTTATTAAAATTAGTTTAATTTTTATAATTTAATTAAAAAATAATTTATTCAATAAATAACTAATTATTTGATTTAAAATTATAAATTAAATTATTATTAAATGTTAATTTTTAAAAATAAAGATTATAAATTAAAATTAATATTTTTATAAATGTGTAAATAATACACAGTCATATATAAATCTTTATACTTGAGTCTAAGTATGTGCCTTTTATAAGTATATATAATATATATTATAATGTACACATGGTGAATTTATGCCAAAACATATAGTATCTGGACTAAAATATTTAGAAAGTGTTGAACTTAGAAAAAGAGGTTTGTCCCAAAAGGAGATTTCATCTCAAATTGGTGTAGACAGATCAACTATTTCCCACTACTTAAATGGTAGGAACATTTCTATGGATTCAATTGAACTTGCTAAAGCTATTTTAGAGTTAAGTCCTAAGGATTTTATATTAATTACAAAAGTTTTATTTGGAGATTATAAAGAAATTCGTCAAATCGTGACTATTTTTAATATGAATCATTATGACCCACAGATTAACGATGGATGTATTGGTTGTGGATTGTGTGTAGATTTGTGTGAGATGAAGACTATTAATTTAGATTCATTGAAAGCAAAGATAAACCCCCGTTATTGTTGTGGCTGTCTTATGTGTGTTGAGAACTGCCCAACAAAATCAATTGAAATTTTGGAGGTAAAAAATGGTTAACGTTAAAGAAATTGAAGGCAAAGACTTCAATATAAAAAGATCAGCAGAAGAAGACAGAATTTTGTCCTTTAAAGATCACGTTTGTATTGGTTGCGGACTTTGTGAAGCAACTTGTCCTGTAGAAGCTATTTGTCTTGATGAAGTAGCTCCTATTGAACGTAAATACACAGAAACCTATTTCAGTGGTCATGAAAAGATTTCTCAAAATTATGCTCTTTTCAAAAACGATAATGAAGGCAAAGCAAAATTATGTATTGCTGAAGACAAATGTGTTCTCTGTGGTATGTGTAGTGGAGTATGTCCAGCAGGCGCATTAGACCTTACTATTGGCGGCGTCTCTATTAAAGAAAATGAAGCTTATCCAACTCTCATCGCTTCAGCTGAAATCGATGAAGACAAATGTTTATTCTGTAAAAAATGTGAAGCAGCTTGTCCTAGAGCTTCCATCACTATTGACAGAACTTTACCTAACAGAGCTGACTTAGTAACTGGTGAAATCGAAGTATGTGAAGACGACTGTATTTACTGTGGTGCTTGTGCTGAATTATGTCCTGCAGAAGCTATTGTAGTAGACAAAACCACCGGTGAAGAAAGCATTGTTATTGACAAAGAAAAATGTGTATACTGTCTCGTATGTAAAAAAGCATGTCCTGTTAATGCTATTAAAGCAGTATGTAGATCCTGTTCCTACGGTGAATATGACCTCGACCCTGCTAAAGCAGCTATTACCGGAAATGCAATTATTGACAAAGAAACCTGTATTAAATGTGGATGGTGTGAAGGAGTCTGTCCTGCAGACGCAGCTACTGTAAAACAAGCATTTGAAGGTACTCTCGAAATCGATGAAGAAAAATGTGGTACCTGTGGTGCATGTATTGATGTATGTCCATGTAATGTTTTATCCTTCCCTAAATCATCTGGTCCTGGAGACAGAGGAACTCACTTAGTTAAAGAAGAAGATTACTGTATCCACTGTGGTGCATGTGCTAAAGCATGTCCTAACGGAGCATTAACCGTAACTAGAACTGACATCGATTACACCCCAACTAGTTCTAAATCTTGGATTGCAGCATTCGAAGCTTTAAAAAATTAATTTGATTGGTGATTATTTATGGAACTTAAAGTAGATCAAGATAAATGTTTAGGTTGTGGAGTATGTGTTATCGCATGTCCAGTAAACGCTTCTATCAGTCCAGAAAACGCTGGTGGACATGGTTCCAAAACAACCGAAACTATTATGATGGTTGAAAACGGATTTATTAAATTATTCAGTGTGGACAAATGTGATAAATGTGGTACTTGCCAAATGTTCTGTCCAACTGAAGCTATATGGTTAGAATAGGAGTGATAACATGCATTACGCAAATACTTATTTAGAAAGACCAGTAGTTGGAGATTTAGAAAACGTAGCTCAAGAAGGTACTACCAAAGTACTCAAATGTATGTTAAACACTGGTTCTGACATATATCAAGGAGCTTGTAAGAAAAGAGGTTCTACCTTAAAAGAAGAATATAAAAACGCTTCCGGTACCTGTTACATGGATCCTCGTGACATGGTAAAATTAGGTGTAAAAAACTGGGACACTGTACTTGTAAAAACCGACTACGGTGAAGTTGTTTTAAACGCAGCAAAATCCAGAGATGCTCCTCACGAAGGTACCATCTTTGTATGTAAAGGTCCATGGGCTAACACTATTGTAAGCCACGAAACCTACTGTTGTTCAGACCCTACCTACAAAGGTATCCACGCTACCGTTGAAAAAACTGACAGAAAAGTTTTATTAATGGCAGACTTAATGAGATGGGTATACAAAAAATATGTTGACGAAGAAGATGATGATGTTGTAGAAAACATGGAATCATTAGGTGAAAGACCAGTTTATAACGGACGTAAATGGGAGGAGTTGATTGATCATGACATATGAACCACCTGTAACTGATTACGATCACATTGTAGAAAATTGTACTTGTGCATTTTGTGGATGTAACTGTGACGACTTAGACTTCTTAGTAAAAGACGGTCACGTAGTTGCTGTAAGACACGCATGCAGATTAGGTGCAAGTAAAGTTATGGAAGATATGGACCAAAGATTACTTGTACCAATGGTAAGAAACGAAGAAGGAGTTCTTGAAGAAGTAGACTGGGATACTGCTTTAGACACTGCAGCTGAATATATTGCAAACTCTATTAGACCAGTATTCTACGGATGGTCTGAAACTTCTACTGAATGTATGAAAGAAGGTGTAGAATTAGGTGAATATATTGGTGCTGTTTTAGATAACCAAGCAACTATCTGTCACGGTCCAAGTTTACAAGCTATGCAAAACGCAGGTTACCCTATCCAAACCTTAGGGGAAGTTAAAAACAGAGCTGACGTTATTGCATACTCTGGTAGTAACGCTATGAACTCTCACCCAAGACACTTAGCAAGATATGCAGCATTCCCTAGAGGATACTTCAGACAAAGAGGTAGATTCGACAGAACTGTTATTACTATGGATCCAAAATTCTCAGACACTGCAAAAATGTCTGACAAATGGATTGGATTTGAACAAAACGGAGACTACGGTTTCTACAACGCTTTAAGAGCTGTATTAAAAGGTAAAAAATTACAATCTGAATCTGTTTCCGGTATTCCAGCTGAAGACATTTATGAATTAGCTGCTGAAATGGAAGCTGCAGAATTCGGTGTTCTCTTCTTCGGTTTAGGTTTAACCCACACCTTAGGTAAACAAAGAAACATTGACATCGCAATTAAATTAGTACAAGACTTAAACACCAACAGTAAATGGGGACTTACTCCAATGAGAGGTCACTTTAACGTAAACGGTTTCAACATTTTCATGGCTTACGAAACCGGTTGGGCATTCGGTGTAGACTTCTGTAGAGGATACGGAAGATATATGATGGGTGAAACCAACACTATTGACTTACTCGTAAGAAAAGAACCTGACTGTTTCATGGTAATTGCAGCAGACCCTGGTGCTCACTTCCCTAACGGAGCAAACCAACACTTAGCAGACATTCCAGTTATCCAAATCGATATTCACTGGGGACCATCTACCGAACTCGCTGACGTAGTACTTCCTGGATCCTTCATTTCTGTAGAATGTGGAGGTACCAGTTACCGTATGGATGGTGTTCCTATCTGGATGAAGAAAGCTATCGACAAACCTGAAACCTGTCGTGATGACGAATGGATTGTACGTGAATTGAAAGAAAGAGTAATGAAACTCAGAGAAGAACCTAACGTAGCAGATGAATACGTTCCTAATGAAGGTCTCGCATGTCTCTTAGATAAGTAAGGTGATTTTAATGGAATATATACTTAAAAATGGTATTGTTTACGACCCTGCTAATGAAGTAAACGGAGAAAAAATGGATATCTGCTTCAAAGATGGTAAAATCGTTGAAGATGTATCCGCTGACGCTGAAGTATTAGACGTCACTGATAAAATTGTAATGCCTGCTGGTGTAGACCCTCACGCTCACGTTGCAGGACCAAAATTGGTTGTAGGTAGATTATACAGACCAGAAGACGAAAGAAGAGGAGTAGCTCAAAAAACTAAAGTAACCAGAGCTGAAGCTGGTTTCTCTATCCCAAGTTGTCCTACAACTGGATACAGATACTCAAGAATGGGATACGGTACTGTTTGTGAAGCAGCTATGCCTCCTTTAGAAGCAAAACACACACACGAAGAAATTAACACTATTCCAAACATCGATATTAACCCATTACCATTATTTGGTAACAACTGGTTCGTAATGGAATATGCAAGAGAAAACAGAATTGACGACTTAGCAGCATTTATTGCAGCAATGTTAAGAGTATCTAAAGGATACGGTGTAAAAATCGTAAACCCATGTGGTTCAGAAGCATGGGGTTGGGGTATGAACGTACACGGATACGATGACAAAGCACCTTACTTTGACGTAACCTCCAGAGAAGTTGTAAGAGCTTTAGCAAAAGCTAACGAACAATTAGGTCTTCCTCACTCTATACACATCCACCCTAATGATTTAGGTCACCCAGGAAACGTACCAACTACTATTGCAACTTTAGACTCTATCAAAGACATTGCAAAATCTACTAAAGCATCTGCTGGAGTAAGGGATCAAACTATCCACTGTACTCACGCTCAATTCCACTCTTACACTGGTAACAGTTGGAAAGATGCAGCATCCGGTGCAGAAGAAGTTGCTGACTTCATTAACAAAAACCCATACGTAACTTGTGACGTAGGTCAAGTAACTTTCGACGAAACCACAACCATGACTGCAGACGCTCCTATGGAATACGACTTGTTCAAAATTTCTGGATTAAAATGGGCTAACAAAGACATTGAATGTGAAACCGCAGCTGGTATCATTCCATGTATTTACTCTCCAAAAACTCCAGTAAGTACCTTACAATGGGCTATTGGTCTTGAATTGTTCTTGCACATTAAGAACCCATGGCAAGTATGTTTAACCACTGACCACCCTAACGCAGGTCCTTTCATCAGATATCCTAAGATCATCTCCTGGTTAATGAGTGCTGAGAAAAGGATGTCTATGATTGACAATGGTGAAGTACACAAATGGGCTTCCAAAAGAACTGGCTTAGCTGGTCTCGAAAGAGAATACGACTTCTACGAAATAGCTACTATTTCCAGAGCAGCTCCTGCAAGAATCCACGGATTCCAAGACAGAGGTGCACTTACCCCTGGTTACAACGCAGATATTGCTGTATATGACATTAACCCTAATGACTTTGACCCATCCAAAGATCCTGAAGGTGTCGAAAAAGCATTCAGTAACGCTTACTACACTATCAAAGATGGTCAAATCGTTGTTAAAGATGGTGACATTGTATCTACTAAACAAAGCCACACCATTTGGACTAACGTCATAGGATACGAAGAAGAAGAAAAACAAATTATCGACAGTATAATGCCATTCTTTACCCAATACTATTCTGTCAAATGGGAAAACTATCAAGTACACGACCACTATGTACCAAACCCAACTAGAGTGGACGTAGAAGCTAAATAAGGAGAGTGTTTATTAATGAAAACTATAACTTTTGATCAAAAGAAAACTTCTTCAATTGCTTTAGAATTTGATGAGTTAATCACTGATAACATTTACTCTTGGACTGAAGAAGACTTTGCAGAGTACAAAGTACCTGTAGGAAACTCCAGATTCCCAATCACTGATTACTTTGACATCACTGTTGAAGGAGAAGCAGAATCTCCAGCTGAAGTCAAAATGATTTTAAACGGAGATTGTAACAGAGTAAAATACATCGGTTGTAAAATGAGTGCTGGTGAAGTAGTTGTTAACGGTGATGCAGACCTTCACGTTGGTGCAGAAATGTCTGGTGGAGTAGTTACTGTATTTGGTAACGTAGCAGCTCATGCTGGTCGTGAAATGAAAGGTGGTAAACTCGAAATTATGGGTAATACCAAAGAATTCTGTGGTGCATCCTACATTGGTGAATGGAGAGGTATGTCCGGTGGAGAAATCATTATCCACGGAAATGCTGGTAAACAATGTGGTGAATGTTTAGTCGGTGGTAAAATCCACGTTTTAGGTGACTGTGATATTCTCGCAGGTATCCACATGACCAAAGGTACCATTGAAATTGATGGTAACGTAAACCGTTGGCCTGGTGGACAAATGAAAAACGGTAACATCGTAATTCACGGAAAAGTTGGAAGATTACTCGAAGGTTTCGTAGAACAAGGAATTGTAACCGATCCTGAATTAGATGGTATTGTTTACCCTGGTAGATACATCGAATACAAAGGGGACATTGCTTTAAACGGTAAAGGTACCTTAATTATCGATGCTGAGAAAAACAGAGACAGATTATCTACTTGGATTGAAGAAGACGACGAATATAACGCAATTAGAGAATACAGAGCTCAATAAGCTCTTTCTCTTTTTCTTATATTTTTCTTCTTCTTTTTATTTTTTTATTTTTCTAAAAAAATTACGGGTGATGAATCATAATTTAATCAATTATGAATTGATAGATATTTTCATTTTATTTAATTAATTTTTCAATTGATTAAATTATCATTTATTGATATTAAGTATAAGATTATTAATCATAATTTTAATTTAAATGATGGTATGTACAAAAGGTGTTAATATGGTCAAAGAGATGGTGATGGACCCTGATGATATTATAGAATATGTAAGAAATAATGTAAAAGTTGATGATATTTTTGAATTATCATATAACAGAGTATTTGCTCCAGGTACTGTACTTGGACTTACTCCAGAAGATGAGGAAACCGGTGAAGGTTTAATACTTTCCCTTCAACTAAATGGGGAATTGTTAAATCAGGCTGTAGATATTGATTTGCATAAGGTAAAGGACGAGATCATTGAATTCCGTCATATGCCTGGTGGAGATGAAGATAAGCTCATTATTGTTGAAGCTACTTTATAGCTTCAATTCCATTTTTCCATTATTTTTTTATAAAACCTTAATTAGTTTTAGTAAATACAAATAATTTTATATATTAGAAACAATATATTATTAATCATAAAATAAGTATTTGATTTTCAAAAATTTTATAATCTCTATGGAGGTCAAAAGAATGGTCGATAAGGAATTAACAATGACTTCGGATGAAGTTCTTGATTACATTAAGAATAATTTTGAAGAATTCGATAAAGTTGACATTGCATACAACCGTGTTTCTGCAAAAGGAGATGTCTTAGGAGTGGATTTTTCTGACTTTAGAGGAAAGCCAAGTTGTAGAGTGATGATTGCTTTAGATGGTGAAATTATTTCTGATACTATCGAGGTTGACTTTGAAGAATATAAGGAAGATATTATAGAATTACATCACTATCCTAAAGATGAATCTAAAGAGTCTGTTTATATTGAAGTAATCTAAATCTTCTTATTTCTTTTTTATTTTATTTTTCTTTTTATCTGTTTTTTAATAATTTTCACTATTTTCTCATTTTTTAATTTTAAAATATTTTTTAATATATTTTTTTTAATTTATTTTTCACTATTTTTTTTAATTACTGTTCATAAATTAATTCCATATCTTCTATTGGCAATATGGTTTCAACTGCTTTTGCTTCAATTGCTATTCCCTTTTCCTTAATTGCAGCTATTGAATTCAATCCGCTTCCTGTAACGATACCGAAGTTGTAGTTGTCCACTTTTGCATTGTATACCAATTCCCTTGGTTTACCTACTTTAAAGATAGGGAATCCATTTTCATTGATTTTATCCAAAATCTCTTCGCATTCAGGTCTTGCTATGTAAGGAACCTCTTTTATTGAAGCGAGAATCTTCTTAGGATTTTGACGTTTGGATATTGATGTAAGATTTTTGAAAATGAAAATTTTATGAGGATCTATTGAGGAACCGTCATATGAAATCATTTCTACAAACAATGGAGGTTTTCCAAGTTCCAATAATCCCCCATATCTTGGTGTGCTCATAATACCATTGTTGATTAGAATGCCGTCAATTGACAAGCTGCAAACGGTAGCTATTCCAACTTTACTCTCATCACTTGGATGGTCTACAATATTGAATAGAGGATTCATGTATTTTGGAAGGCTCTTATATGTTCTTTTCATGACAGCCAATGCATCATCAAGGTCCTGCTTATTCAAGTAGGATATGTTTGCAACTATGTTTCCTTCATTTGTTTCAATATCGTAATCCACTTGATTCATTCTATTCAATGATTTTGTAAGTATGAAAGGTGTTTTCTTATACTCTATTTTCTTTGCTTTTTTGATTTTGTGTTTAGATGATTCAAGCTCTTTCAGTTTATTGTAATCAATGAATTCCTCTCCAGTCTTGATATCAACTTTATAATCCATTTCCTGAGTTGCACAGAATGGTGTGATTCCCCCAATGATTGATATGCCAACCATTCCTTCAGGTACTGGAATTCCTAAAACGTTTTCACTTGTCTCTCCAATCTCTAAAACTCCTCCAATTCCCACTTTCTCAAGTTTTTGGATAATTTCCTTTGCCTTTTCGACGCTGGTTCCAGGAATTATCCTAAAGTTTGCAGGAATTGTTCCTGTACCATGTTCTGCAACTTCCAAAACTGAAGTCATGTCTTTTGCTATAAATGCATCTAATGGAGTGATTGAAGTTTTCTTGTAGGAAATCAATTCTGAGAATTTGGTAGGATAGTAATCTTCAATTTCAACTAGCCCTCCATATTGGGGGATGGAAGGAATTCCATTTTTTAAAAATACCCCGTCAATTGTTGTACCGCAGATGGTTTTCATCACATATCCCTTTTTGCCATCGATTTCAGTTTTTTTAGCATTGATCAATGGGCTTACGCAAACTCCTGCAGCAAAGACTTCCTTTATGATGTCAAATGCCTTGTTGTCAAGGATATTTGAGGTATTTACGATTACATTTCCACACCTTTTATTGTAATCAAAATTAGTTAAGTATATCCTCTCTTCGAATTTTGAAAATGTGAAGTCAACTTGGTCGTAGATTAATCCTTTTTCAAGTTTCGCTCTTCCAAGCTCGGTGATAACTCTGCCAGAATATCCTTTTCTTTCTGTGTATCCCTTTTCATCAAGAATTTGCATATGGTAACGCACTGCTCTCTCACCAAGGTTATACCCTTTTGTTTTAAGTTCGTCCGCTATTACTTTTGAACCGATTGGCTTTTCTTGGACATTAAGGATTCTTAGAATTTCTATCATTCTATGTTCAGATTCTGACATGTAATCTCCTACTTTCTAAACTGGAATTTTTTAAAAATAAGAATGTGTTTTGTTAAAATAAGTCTTTAAAAATAAAATAAAAATAGCTATTTAATTTTTAAATAGCTATAGGTTCTTAAATCTTAAATTCAATTAGATAATTGGATTATAAGTTTAAGTATTTCTTATGTTCGTAATTGAATACTTGGACTCTGTATTCGTCCCATTCCTCATATTTTGCACTGAGGAATGCATTGAATATGTGGTCTCCAAGTGCTTCTTTCATGATTTCGCTTTCTTCAAAGGTATGGTATGCTTCCCATAAACTGGAAGGTAATAATTCAATACCCATTTCTTCCCTTTCTTCATCGCTTAACTCATAAATGTTAAATTCAATTGCTTCTCCAGGGTCGATTTTGTTTTTGATACCGTCCATACCAGCTTCCAACATCACTGCAAATGCAAGATAAGGGTTACAGGTTGGGTCTGGGCTTCTGTATTCAATACGGGTAGCTTTTCCACGTGCAGCTGGAACTCTGATTAAAGTGGATCTGTTTTGAATACCATAGGAAATGTATACTGGAGCTTCATAACCTGGAACCAATCTTTTGTATGAGTTTACAATAGGGTTGGTAACTGCGGTGATTGCTGCAGAGTGTTTTAATAATCCTCCAATAAACCACATTGCTTCTTGGGATAATCCGGTTTCACTGTTTTCATCATAAAAGATGTTTTCTCCATCTTTGAATAAACTTTGGTGACAGTGCATTCCACTTCCGCTTTCTCCGAAGAATGGTTTTGGCATGAAGGTAACTCTGTAGTCAAATCCATCGAAATCAGCCATATTTGCTACAATAGCTTTAATTGCTTGTTTGAATGTAATTACTGCATCTGCAGTTTTTAAAGCGTCATCGAATTTGAATGCAATTTCATTTTGACCAGGACCTACTTCGTGGTGGCTTGCTTCAACTTCAAAGCCTAATTCCTGTAAGTTAGTTGTAATTTCTCTTCTGAAGTCAGTTCCCTTATCAACAGGTTCCACATCAAAGTATCCTGCATCATCGTGAGGAATTGGGTATCCGTCATCATCAGTGTCTACAATAAAGAATTCAGGTTCTGGGCCTATGTTATAGGTGTAACCTTCTTCCTTGATTTTAGCCAATGCTTTTTTGAGGATTCCTCTTGGATCTCCTTCAAATGGTTCTCCATTAGGTTTGTAAATGTCACAAATAAATCTGCAGGATGCAGATTCTTCAGGTCTCCAGGATAAAGCGGAATAAGTGCTTATATCTGGTTTCAATACAAGGTCACTTCCTTCAATTCCTACGAAACCTGGTATTGAAGATCCATCAAATAGGATGCCGTCAGTTAATAAGTCTTCCATATTTTCTAATTTGCATGGAATAGATACATTTTTTGGAATTCCATGTAAATCAACAAATTGGAGTCTAATAAACTTGATATTGTCTGCTTTCATTCTTTCAATTACATTTTTGATTCTTTCTTCCATTAAATCATTCTCCATTAGATTTGGAATAAAATATAATAATTATTTCAATTTAATAATTATTTTTTAATATTAGTTCGGAAATAGATTTCCACCTAATAATATATCTATATATTTTAATATATTATTTTATCTATTTTCTACTTTTTAAACCTTGTCTAATAATATATTTTTTTTAATATTTTTCATTTGAATATTTAATTTTTTATTAAAATTTTAAAAAAAGTTTATTTTTATAATAAAAAATTGAACAAAAATATATTTTGATATATTTTTTCATAAAATTTTGATAAGAATAGTTTAAAAAATAGCAAAAATTATTAAAAATCATTGGGGAATTTTATCTAAAATAAGTAAAAAAAGTTGTAGTTTTAGAATTGTTACAATTCCAAAACTTTAAAAGATTCTAAGTTTAGTAAATCAAAATTAAGTATTTTTGGAGCGTAGTTAACTTCTCCAATTCCAGTCACGAGTTTGTAAGCTTCAAACGCTTCTAAACATCCAACAATATTTGGAACAGGTCCGATTACTGGAGGAACTCCTTTAGTTAATTTTGATATTTCCTTCTTGGTTTCCTCTCCCAATTCCTTTCCAAGGGATGGAAGGGAGAACAATTCCTCATATGATGGAGTGTCTTTAGTGAATACGCTTACTTGCCCTTGTGTTCCATGGATAGCTCCATGAACGAATGGAATATCATTTTCTCTAGCAAATCTGCTTACAATGATTCTTGTGTATAGGTTATCCAATGCATCTATGATTATATCCCTATCGCCAAAGACTTCTCCAATATTGTCAGCATTCAATTCTTCATTAAAAGCATTAACTTTTGTATAAGGGTTTGTTATTCTGACTCTTTCCTTTGTTGCAATTGATTTGTCAACACCTACTGTTTCTAAACTGGAGATTGCCTGTCTGTTTAAGTTTGACAGATCATATGCATCCTTGTCTATTATTGTTAAGTCTCCAAGTCCCATACGTGCAAGCATAAGAATGGTTCCTCCACCTATGCCTCCACAGCCAACTACTCCTATTTTAGCATCTTTAAATCTTGTCTGTTGGCTTCTAGTTACAATACTCATTTGACGAGTTGCTATATCCCAGTATCCGAATCCTTTATATCTTTCTGGCATATTTCCACCTTTTCACATCTAATAATATATTATCAATTATCTTTTATATCTTTATATCTTTTTGAATCCCTAGTTCTATATTAAATCTTATTGTATATAACAATTGTTATTTTTTATGATCACTTTTTTAATTATTAGAAATAAGTGTATTTCTTGCCAAAGAACTCTTCAACTTTCTTTAAATCTTCAGAGATATTGATCATTTGAGTGCAATGGTTTAGGCAGTCATCGCAATGAATGCAACTGTCCGCTCTTGTGCCGTTTTCAAGTGAGAAATAATGCATTGCACTTCCTGCAGGATTATCCAACATTTTAGCCACGTTGTATTCCCTAAAGCATCCTACAATATCCACTCCATTAGGGCATGGCATGCAGTAGCCACAACCTGTGCAGTCATTTCCTCTTCTTTGCTTGTATTCCCAAGAAACCTCATAAATAAGATCCAAGTCATTTTCACTGATGGAGTTTATTTCGGACCTGTTGGCTATTTCAATGTTCTCCTTTACTTGTTCTATGCTGTTCATTCCACTAAGGACTGTGTTCACTTCTTCCATATTCCAAAGGTATTGGAAAGCCCATTCAAGAGGGGTTCTCTTTTCTTCAGCCATATCCCATAATTCCATAATGTCTTGAGGAACATTTTGCACTAGTCTTCCACCTCTAAGAGGTTCCATAATCATTGTTCCTAAATTATGGGAAGCCAAATACTCAACTCCCTCCCTTCCGGATTGGTATCTTTCATCAAGGTAGTTCAATTGGGTAAGGCCAAATTCGAACTTGTCATAGTCATCTACAATATCCACTATCCAATCCATCTCTGTATGGGCTGAAAATCCCATATGTTTTACTCTACCAGAGCTTAAGAGATCATCCATGAATTCAAAGACATCAAGTTCCCTAAACATTTTCCAATAATCCTCGTTGAGGCTATGCAGCATATATAAATCAATTGAATCTGTTTTCAAATCCTTTAGTTGCTGTTCAAATATGTTTTCCATATCCTCTTTTGACTTAATGAGCCAACTAGGAAGCTTTGTACTTAAAATGATTTCATCCCTATATGAATTTTCATACAAGAAGTTTCCAAGATACTCTTCACAATTTCCTTTTCCAGATAAGTTATTTGCATGATAAGAATAAGCGGTGTCAACAAGATTTATTCCATTTTCAATCCCATAACTCAATATTTTATCTGACTCTTCAACATTTATTTGATTATTGTCTTTAAAATGAGGCAATCTCATTGCTCCGAATCCTAAGATAGAAACTTTCTCTCCAGTTTTTCCTAAAGTTCTATATTTCATTGTATAACCTATAAAATTTTATTAATTTTTAATATTCTTCTATTGATTCTCTAAATAATTATATTTTTCAGATATTCTAATATTGTTCTTTTTAATTAATATCATTTTTTAATAGCTTAATTGATTGAACTTTTAATAATGAAATAGATGAATCAAAAAAAAAATAAGTTGAACCAATCGATAAGAGAAGTTGAATCAATAAAATTGGGTAAATAAGTAAAAATAGTTTATTAAGTTGTCTATTTGTGTTGAATTGAATAAAAATAGTTAAAAAAAGTTATGATGTTATGATTCCTGGGATTGGATGCCGGGGGCGGGATTCGAACCCGCGATCTCACGGTATCCCAGGAAAAAAGTCAGAGCACGCTTAGTTACCCTATGAGCCGTGCGCTCTAACCAGCTGAGCCACCCCGGCATCAGACAGTATTAAAAGTTATGTTTTTCATAATTTATATAGTTTTTGTTTGTTAGTAAATCTTATATTATAAAAAACACAATTAATATTTATATTGAAATTAATAAATTATAATGATAAAAATTATGATATGAATTATAATATGGGATTATGATATAAAGTTATGATTTGGAGTTATATTATAATTATTTTATTATGATTTTTTTAAAATGATTATTATTTATTTTGTTAATTAATTGTTCATGTGATATTTATGAGTAATGTTAAAGACATGTCCCTTGCTGATGAAGGGATTAGGAAAATCAAATGGGTTCAAAAACACATGCCTGTTCTTGAACACATCAAAAAACAATTTGAAGAAGAAAAGCCTTTTGAAGGTATTACCATTGGATCATGCTTACACTTAGAACCTAAAACTGTCAATTTAGGTTTGACTTTAAAGGCGGGTGGAGCTGAAGTGGCTATGACTGGTTGTAACCCTCTTTCAACCCATGATGATGCAGCAGCTGGAGCAGCTGCTCTCGGTTTGCATATCTATGGTTGGAGAGAACAAACCGATGAGGAATATTACGAAGCTATTGACAATGTTTTATCCCACAAGCCAGATGTAATCATTGATGATGGTGCAGATATGATCATGTACCTTCATGAAAAACGTCCTGAACTCTTGGCAAACATTAAAGGTGCTTGTGAAGAAACAACCACTGGTGTTCACAGATTGGAAGCTATGCATGCTGATGGGGCTCTTAAATTCCCAGTTATTGCTGTAAATGACGCTTATACCAAATACTTGTTTGACAACCGTTACGGTACAGGCCAATCTTCCTTGGATGCAATTATGGGAACCACCAATATGTTGATTGCAGGTAAGAATGTAGTTGTCTGCGGTTACGGCTGGTGTGGTCGTGGAGTTGCATCCCGTGCTGCTGGACTCGGTGCAAATGTAATTGTAACTGAAGTTGACCCAATCAGAGCGCTTGAAGCAAGGATGGATGGTTACAGAGTAATGAAAATAAGAGAAGCTGTAAAAATAGCCGACCTTGTTGTTACTGTAACAGGTAACATTGACATCATACATGGAGATGACTTCAAGTACATGAAAGACGGATGTATGTTATCCAACTCAGGACATTTCAATGTGGAAATCAACAGACAAGACCTTGAAGCTCAATCTGTAAGCTGTGAAGAGGTAAGGGAAAGTATTGAAATGTTTACCATGAAAGATGGAAGAAAGATCTATCTTTTAGCAGATGGAAGACTTGTAAACCTTGCAGCAGCAAGAGGCCAAGGACACCCAGCAGAAATCATGGATATGAGTTTTGCTGTTCAAGCGTTGTCTGCTAAATACATCGTTGAAAATGACTTGTCCTTAAGTGTTGAAAAGGCTCCTGACAGTATTGATGATGATGTTGCAAGATTAAAGCTTAAGGCTATGGGCATTGAAATCGACGATTTATCAGAACGTCAAAAAGATTACTTATCCGATTGGAGAGAAGGAACCTAATTCTCTTTAATCTTTTATTTTATTTTTAAATAAATTATTTTTTTAAATCTTTATTTACTTTAATTTAATTTTTTTTAATTTTTTATATTTCATTTTCTATTTAACTATTGGACTGATATCATGTCTTATTTTCGCTATATTGATAATGGAGAAGGGCCTACAAAATTATTTATTGGAGGAGTTCATGGCGATGAAGGTAAGGATGTATTGCCTTTGATTAAGCTTTTATCCAATGATGATTTCTCAAGCGGACAGATTTATATCTATAATTTCGACAAGACTCCATATGTTTCCACAATTCATAGGGAATTTTACGAGTCTGAGCAAGGAAAGAAGATATTGGATTTGATTGATTATTATAATCCTGATTTTTATACAGAACTTCACTCCTACAATATTAAGCATTTTGATAGATTAACAAGCTTGGAAAGACTTGATAAGGACGGAATTCCTCCATTGATCGATTGCAGCCAATATGTCTTATGCAGTTCTGTTTCCCCTTTGATAAGAAGAAAGCATTTCACTAAGGAAAATATTTGTCAAACTTTGGAATTTCCTTCATTCAGAGGTGAAGACTTAAAGCTTAGTGATGATGAGCTATTTGAAAAATATGATTATGATTATGATGCTTCAGTTCAAGAATACATGTCATTTTTAAGGTTGATTACACTCAGCAAGAATAGGGATGACTTTGAGAAAAGAGTGTTGAAGGATTATAAAAAACAAGCGGATCTTGCATTAAAGTATGTAAAAATAATTTATGGCTTGGATTTCCCACGTTATTAAAAATAGCTTTTTTTAAATTCAATTTATTTCAAATTCAAAGTTTAATCGATTCAACTTTTATAAAAATAGCAAATAAATAGATAAGATTGGTTTTAGAACCAATCCTCTAAACTTTTTTGTGTTGAACTTAATTTTTTCAATTTTTCTGTAACATTCAGGACTCTGCTTTCGGAAAATCCATGCTCTTCACACATGAATTCAACAAGCTTGTCCTTTTTCGCACTTTTGAACTTGATTTCATAATCTGTGTTCACATCATGCTTTAAGAAGATGTCTCTTAGTTCATCTGGTTCAACATTCACTTCTGTGATTCCCTTTTGAACTAAAATGTCTTCTAAAGTGTTGTTTCTGATTAATTTTAATCCTGTTTTTGCACCGATTCCATGGATTCCTTCGTTGAAGTCGGTTCCTACCATCAATGCCACATCGATTAGCTGTTCTCTTGTCAAGTCTATATCTTCCAAGACCTTTTGAAGTTCAAGATATTCAAGGTTTGACAATCCCCCACTTAATGTGAGATTTCTGATGATACGTGGAGCGCCGAATAGCAAACAGTCATAATCCTGTGAAGCTACAGCCCATGCATCTCCTTGCTCTACCATATATGCTCCTTGAGCTTCCCCTTCTCCTTTAGCTTGCACATAAGGTATTCCCATATAATCAAGCAGTTTTTTAGATGATTCAAGGATATAAGGAGACATTCTGGAAGTTCTTATAGCAAATTTCCTTGCTTCTTCAATGTTTCCTGCAGCTTTAGCCTCTTCCCATTTTTCCATAGCCTCTTCTTTAATGGCCTTTCTTTGTTCGATGGTTTTTGCCTTATGCTCTGAACTGTCTCCATCAAAAACATAGATAGGTTTGATTCCTTTATCGACTATTGATGCAGTTCTATAGAGGATTCCACTTAAATGGGAGGTTACATTGCCGTTTTGATCCATCAATGGGCTTCCATCTCTTTGACGAATTCCTGATAAAAACTGGTAAATTGTGTTGTATGCGTCAATTGCTACGGTTCTTCCTTCCAAATCTTTTAGACTAATTTCCTCTGGGGAAACTATGTCCTTGAATTTTACTCCCATATCATCCACCTAATTTCTCTTAAATTCATTGTTTTTATTTTAACCATTTTCAATATATTTATTTTGTGAAATAGAGCATTTGAAATCTATTTTTCATATTTAGTTAACTATTCATGGCTTAAATTATATTTTTAATGCTCTATATTCCACCATCCTTATATCAGCATAACTTATATTTCAGTAAAGTAATTTATTGGGAAGAATTCCTTAATCCACATTAGGATTTCACCATTCATAATAATGGTGTAGTCTCTTGTCAGGAAATCCTCTTCAGTATTGTATAGCTCTTTAAGTTTGTCAGTTGCATTTTCTATCTGTATAACATTTATTTCTCTTCTGGTTTCAGCATTGTATTTTTTTAGGATTCTTCCAATAGGAATATCTGCCCTAACCAAATCGTCTCTCATTTCTTTGCTTAATCTTTTTAGTGGAATGTAAGAAACAGCATAGATTAAAGGATAATCATCCTTATGCATTACAATTTCCCTATAATTCACTTCATCTCCAGCATCAACATTTACCAATTTGGCACTTTCTTCAGTTGCCTCTTCGAAATGTTGTTCTAATGTTTTTAAAGCGATTTTTCCATATAAAACATCTAAAATAGCTGTAATTGAGCCATCAGTAGTCATTAGAATTTTCTGAGTGTTTGAAAAATTCTGATTGTATTTCTCTTCAACCTGATTGATCTTTTCAATCAATCTTACATTGATGTCATTGTCACTATGTTTTGACATAATTTATTCTCCGTGTTGTTTATTAAGGTTTAGAAATTTGATGAAGTTTCAGCTTATGGATTTATAAGTTATCTGGATTTTCTATAAATCCTGAAATTGCAGATGCAGCAACCACTCCTGCATTAGCTAAATATACGGATGAATTAGGGTCTCCCATTCTTCCTTTGAAGTTTCTGTTTGTAGATGAAATGCTTGTTTCACCTTCAGACAGCACTCCCATATGTCCACCTAAACATGGTCCGCAACCTGGGTTGGACACCATAGCTCCAGCATCTAAGAATGTCTTTATATATCCTAAATCCATTGCCTTTTGGTATATTTCCCTTGATGCAGGGATGATGATTAATCTTACATCATCATGGACTTGCTTTCCTTCAAGCACTGCTGCCGCTTGTGCAAGGTCGGATAATCTTCCATTGGTACATGAACCAATGAATCCTTGGTCAATGTGAGTTCCAGCAACTTGTGATAATGGCTTCACATTATCCACATCATTAGGGCAAGCTATTTGGGCTTCCATATCATCTACATTAAATAGGAATTCCTTTTCGTATACTGAATCCTTATCGGATTTAAGGATATTCAATTGATCCTTTGTCTTGCCGGTTCTTTCGCAAACATATTCAATTGTGGACTGGTTAGGTTCCATAATTCCGTTTTTGGCACCCATTTCTATTGCCATGTTTGTCATGGTCATTCTACTTTCAACATCCAAATTGTCGATTGTCTCTCCACAGAATTCAGCAGTCTTATAGGTAGCTCCAGCTATTCCAATCTCTCCAATGATGTTTAATATCAAGTCCTTTGAAGTGATGCCAGGATTCAATTTTCCTTCAACTTCTATCTTGAATGATTCAGGAACCATGAACCATGTTTTTCCAGTGGCATATACCATAGCCAAATCAGTAGCGCCCATTCCAGTTGAAAATGCTCCGAATGCTCCATAGGTACATGTATGTGAGTCTGCACCAACTATGATTTTTCCAGGCTCAACATGGCCTTTTTCAGGAAGCACCTGATGGCAGATTCCTTCTCCATGAATGTAATGATTCTTAATTCCTTGAGTTTTAATGAAGTTTCTAGCTACCTTTTGAAACTCTGCAGATCCTATTGTGTTTGCAGGCACATTATGGTCAAAGACAATGACTATCTTTTCATTGTCCCACACCTTATCGCTTATTTTTTCAAAGGTTTTTATTGCAGGAGGTGAAGTTCCATCATGTGACATTGCCAAATCAACATCCACTTCGATAATTTCTCCAGGAATTACTTCACGACCTATTTTCTGGGATAATGTTTTTTCTGAAATATTCAAATTTAATCTCCTAAAAATTTATCAATATTTTAAATTAAAATTTTATCAATATCTTTAATTAATTTAATTCTATATCTATTTTTATAATTTAATCTATTGATTTATAAATTTATTTATATTTAATCTCAATTTTAATAGGTTTGAAAAATAAGTTGGATGAGATTGGGTTTAAAATCAAGATAGAATTTAAAAATGGGATAAGTGGCTTAAATAAAATTTAAATTAAAAAAATAGTTAAAATAGAATTTCGGGATTAAAAAATAAAAAAATGAATAATGTTGATTATATTATAAATCAACATAATTTGAATCAATGCTTCTTACAATGTCTTTAAATACATCGTCATCAATGTATTTTCCTTCTTCTCTGCTTTCCTTTACCTTTTTCACGATTTGGCAAAGTTGGTCATTGGTTACTTTAAATCCACATTCATCAAGTTTTGCCTTAACAGCTCTGCAACCGGAATGTTTTCCTAAAACCAATTGTCTTCTTTGACCCACGAGTTCAGGTAAATATGGTTCGTAGGTAAGAGGCTCTTCGATTACTGCATCCACATGGATTCCGGATTCATGTCTGAATACGTTTCTTCCTACAATGGCTTTGTTGTATGGAATTTCCAAACCGGTTTTCTTGGATACCAATTCAGATAACTCTTGGATGTATTTGGTCTTGAAGCCTAAGTCCTTACCATACAATAATTTTAAAGACATGATTAGCTCTTCAAGGGAAGCGTTTCCGGCTCTTTCTCCAATACCGTTAACAGTTGTTGAAACAGCACTTCCTCCTGCAAGCAATCCATAAATTGAATTTATCACAGCTAATCCAAAGTCATTATGACAGTGCATAGCTATTTGAACATCAGTCACTTTTCTAAGTTCCTTAATTAAAAAGGTAATTCCTTGTGGGGTGATTGCTCCAACGGTATCTGCAATATGCACTCTGTCAGCACCATAGCTTTCTGCTTTTGAGTAAACTCTTTTCAAGAAGTCTAAGTCAGTTCTTGTTGCATCCTCTGCTGAAAATGCTACAAACAATCCATGGTCTTTAGCATATTCAATTGATTTCATGCAGATGTTCAATGCTTCTTGCCTTTTGATATGCATCTTATGTTCCAAATGAATGTCGGAAGTTCCCATAAATGTAATGATTCCATCCACATCACAGTCAAGAGCTCTGTCAATGTCTCCTTTTTTGGTTCTTGCTAAACAGATGATTTCAGCATCCAATCCTTCGTTAGCTATTGCTTTTACAGTAGATGCTTCTCTGGATGAAACAATTGGGAAACCTGCTTCAATCTGATGGATTCTTAATTGGTCAAGCTTTCTAGCTATTTCCAATTTGTCTTCCTGTGAAAAGCACACTCCAGGAGTTTGCTCTCCATCTCTTAAAGTTGTATCATAAATAGTAATATCCTTTGGGAATTTGTATTCTTCTTCCTTGTTGAAAGGACTTGTATAATATTGCATTTTTTTATCAACTCTTTATGTCTTTTGTATTTTAGTTAGTTTTATGTTTTTTTAATATTGTTAAATTTAATATTCTTAAATTTCTTTAGTTTAAATTTAATATAATAAGTTATGTATTTTTGTTTTATAAACCTTTTTATAATTTTTCAAAGCATTGGAATTCAATTGTCCAGTTCCTCTAATAATTCCAAGTAGGAAGTTCTTTCGAAGCCCTCTGTAATTCCTAATTTTTCAAAGAGTTCAAATATGCTTTCCTGTGCTTTGGAATAGTCTGAATTGTCCTCTAGGCTTATTTCTATTTCCATATATGGTTTAAGTCCGTGAACATTGTCCAGGCTGATTTCATAGTTTTCATATTTGTAGTATTCACGGTCCTTCACAACAGTTCTCACTTCCTTGAAGCCTAAATTCTCAAATATTTTAGATGCTTTGTCTGCATCTTCTATTCCCATTTCAACCTCTTCTCGAGTCTTGCTTTTTGCATCGATTTTAGGTCCTTTGTATGTAATGAACAGATTGTGCTTTTCATCTGATTTTGTTTCTCTGATTCTTAATGCCTCATCGGTTTGTGCAAAGTCACGGACTGGGCTGTTGAAATACCTGTCCTCCTGATGCTCGGTTTTGACCTTTACGGCATTTACCTCATCAAGCCTTTTTCTCATTTCATCAAAGCTTCTAATTTTTGCTTTCACTTCTACTTCTATCATATGAATTTCTCACTATCATTAATATTTTCAAACTCTTTTCTAAGCAATTTTCTAAACCGCTTTTAAACATTTTTTAATTTTCAATTCAATTTTTATATTTGTTTCAAATACACTTATAAATAATCCTATTCAGTTTTTATTAATACTTTATATAGGAAAAGTATTACTATTTATATGCTTTATAAGCATTAACTTTATATACTATATAAATGATATATTTTAATAGTAAAAATTTTAATAAAAAAATTATTAATTTTAACTGATTTTTATTGTCAATTTTCTTTATTTGTCAAAACTAAAATTATATTAATTTTTTAAAATATTTACTTACTTTTTTTAAATAATTTTGGAGGTAATAAATTGACCGATGTTGATATAAAAATAGAAAACATTGTAGCTTCTGCAAGCATTGGTAAAGACATTGTTCTTACTGAAGTGGCAAAAGCGTTAGAAGGTGTCGATTTTAACAGAGAACAGTTCCCAGGATTAGTATTTAAACTTCAAGATCCTAAAACTGCTGCTTTAATTTTTAGTTCCGGTAAACTTGTATGTACTGGTGCTAAATCAATCGATGATTCAAAATTAGCTATTAAAAAAACTGTCGATCTTATGAGAACTATTGATACTGAGATTCCTCATGAGTTTGATATTAAAATTCAAAACATTGTTGCTTCTGCAAATTTACAATCTACTTTAAATTTAGAAGCAGTTGCTTTGGAATTGGAAAACACTGAATACGAACCAGAACAATTCCCTGGTTTAGTATACCGTTTATCTGATCCTAAAGTTGTATTATTATTATTCGGTTCCGGAAAAGTTGTTTGTACTGGAGCTAAAACCAAAAAAGACGCTAGGTTAGGTGTAGAAAATGCAAAAGCTAGACTTAGCGAATTGGACTTAATATAATTGGTGATATTATTGATTAAACTTGTAGTATTTGACTTAGATAATGTTATTATTGATGGTGAGGGCATAGACGAGATTGGAAAATTAATTAATATTGAAGATCAAATTGCAGCAATCACTGAGCAGGCTATGCAAGGTGATATTGACTTCGAAACATCCATTAAGAAAAGAGTAGGGCTTCTCAAAGGAGTTGCTACTGACGATATTAGGACATTAGCTAATGAAATGCCTCTAATGAAAGGAGCTAAAGAAACCGTCTCTACTTTAAAGGAAAATGGTTTTGAAGTAGCTATTATTAGCGGTAGTTTTGATATAATCGCCGATACTATTAAGGGAAAACTTGATGTGGATAACATATTCACAAATTCATTAGTTGAAGAAGACGGGGTCTTAACTGGTGAAGTCACTGGACCATTAGTATCTGGTTCAAAATTAGATGTTCTATCCAAACTCATAGAAGAAAAAGGTTACACATTAGATGAATGTGTTGCTGTTGGTGATGGAGCAAATGATATCTCTATGATTGAATCTGCTAAATACGGAATTGCTTTTAATGCAAAACCTGCTTTAAAAGAAAACGCGGATATTATTGTAGAAACCCGTGATTTAACTGACGTTTTAAATGTCATCATTAATTTAAACTCTGAAAACACTGAAGGAGATGCTGACGTGGATAAAGAAGTTGCTGTAGAAACTGAAGTAGTTGAAACTACTGATGTAGTTGTTGAAAACCAAGAAGAACAAGTTGCAGATGCAACTGAAGAAGTAGTTGAAGAAATCGAAGAAACAGAAGAAGTTGTTGAAGAAGCTGAAGAAGAAGTGGCTGAAGAAGAAACTGCTGAGGAAGAAGCTGAAGAGGCTGAAGAAGAAGTAGTGGAAGAAGAAGTTGCTGAAGATGAGGAAGAAGCTGAAGAGGAAGCTGCTGAGGAAGAGGCTCCTGAAGCTGAAGAAGAAGTGGCTGAAGAAAAACCTGTTAAAGAGGCAAAACCTAAAAAATCCAAAAAGAAAAACGCTCTTCCAGAACCTGATTTTGATTTAGCTGACACCATTGAAGGTGTAAGAGTTCAAAAAGATGAAAGAGAAGAACGTATTGCTAAAGTTGCAGATGAAAGAGAAGCATTTAACAGGGAAGCTAAAGAACAACGTAAAATACGTGATGAATTAAATTCTGAATTAAAAGAAAACTTAGCTAAAGCTATTGAGTTCAGAGATCAACGTAATGAAATCAACAAGCAAGTTGAAGAAAACAAGAATGCACGTAATAAAGTCAATGATGAAATTAAAAGTCTTGAATGGTCTTCTGGTAAAAAAGATAAAATCAGGATTGAAGCTGAAATCAAAAAGATTGATAAAATTATCGAAACCAGAGTTTTAGACATCAAAAAGGAAAATCAACTTGTTAAAAATGCAAATGATTTAAGAAAAGAACTTGCAGAAATCAAAGAAGACGATAAAGTCAAAGAAGAAGCTGCTGAACTCAAGAAGAAATCTGAAGAATACCACGCTAAAGTAGTTGAACTTTCAGAACAAGCACAAGAAGCTCACGAACAAATGCTTTCTTACTTCAGAAAAACTGATGAAATCAGAACTGCTGCTGATGAAGCACATAAGTTATTCATCCAAGCAAGAAAGAATGCTTCTGCAAAACATGAAGAATTTAAAATGATTTTAAGTGAAATTCATGTTATCAATAAAAAGTTAGGAAGCAACAAAAACAGAAAACGCAGATCTGATAAATCTGGTGGTTCTTCTAACAATAAGAAAAATCGTGAAGAAAAAGAAAGAGCTGAAAGTATCTTTGATAAATTCAAAAACGGTAAGAAATTATCTACCGAAGAGCTTTTACTCTTGCAAAAATACGATATTAATTAATTAAATTATATTTAATTAATTTTTATTTTTTCTTTTAATTTCTTTTTAATTTCTTTTATTTAGTTTATTTTATATTTTTTTTAATTTACTTTTTTTATTATTTTATTTTAATTTATTTTATTCTAATTTTTATTTTAGTTTATTTTAATTCTTATTTTGTTTATTTTTCATTTGAGCTTATTTATTATAGTTATTTTCATGCTGATTCTTTAATAGATTTAATAGAAATATAATAGACATATAATAGTTAAGTAAATTTATATAATAGTTAAATCTAATTTTATTATAATTGTGATGGAAATTTTATAAATAATATTGTGGGGATACAATGGCAGAAAATGAAAATAATGATAAAAAGGAAGAAAAAATAGAAGTTTGCTACACCTGTGGAAAGGAATTTGACATGAACAGTGATGAAGGTGCTCATTATCACTATGGAAAATATCCAATGTGTGGATACTGCAGCAATTTCTATGGTTTTTATAAAGAGGATTTGATGGATAAGAAATAATTTTTGTTTATTTCCTTATTATTTTACAATTTATTAATTAAATATAATTTTAATTAAAATTACTAATTATTTTTTAATTTTCACATTTATTTTAATTTTATTCTTCATTTTAATACTATAATAGTCCTGAAATTTGAATTGTTCAAAAACGAAAATATTAAATATAATGGTTATGTATAAAGTATTTATGATTTTGAATAATTTGTAAATGAATTTTTCAATTTATTTCGTTAGATTTTATAAAATTATTTTATAGAATTCTATTTTTCATATGCTTTTTTGATATTTGAAAAAGCTTTAAACAATTTTATTATTAATTTATATTCAATTTTTATTTATTATGTGATAACATGCATGAAGTGATTATTTCAGAAAAACCAAAATCTGCTGAGAAGATAGCAAAGGCTCTCTCTTCAAAAGCCCAAAAGAAAAAATATGGTAGGAAGGTAAGCTATTGGGAATTTGAGGAAAATGGCAAAAGGACCACTGTTTTGTCTGCAGTAGGTCACCTTTACTCTTTGACATCCGCTACTTCAAGAGACAGGTTAGGTTTTGATTTAAAATGGGTTCCAGCATATGAAGTTGAAAAGAACAGCGGATATGTTAGGGATTATGTTTACGCTATTAAAAAGCTCTCTAAAGATGCAGATAAATTTGTTCATGCTTGCGATTACGACGTAGAAGGAACATTGATTGGTTATAATGCATTGAAATATGCTTGCGGTAACAATGCTGAAGCGAAAGCATCCCGTATGAAATTTTCAACATTGACCAAAAAGGACATTGTTGATGCATATGACCATATGATTGACATTGACTTACACCAAGTGGATAGCGGTATTGCAAGGCATATGCTAGACTACTACTTTGGTATGAACATCTCTTCAGCTTTAATGAAAGCTGTTAGATCTTCCTCTTCAAGACGCATAAGCTTATCTGCAGGACGTGTTCAGACTCCTACTTTATCCATTTTAGTGGATAGGGAAAAGGAGATACAGTCATTCATTCCACAACCTTACTGGCAAATCAAGGCCAAATCGGATTTTGACATTATAGCAAATCATGTTGAGGATAAGATCTTTGATGAGGAAAGGGCTAAAAGGATATTTGATGAATGTCAAGGTGCTGATGCAACTGTAACTACTGTAAATGTTAAGGAAACAATCAGAAAACCTCCTATTCCATTCAATTTAGGTGGTTTGCAATCTGAAGCACACACAGTATTTGGATTTTCTCCTAAAAGGACTCAAGTTGCAGCTCAGAACCTATATGTTGGAGGATACACTTCCTATCCACGTACCTCATCCCAAAAGCTCCCTGAATCATTAGGATTTAAAGAGATTTTTGCAGGTCTTCTTAAGGATGAAGAGTTTAGAAAACATATTGCTGACTTGCCTGCAAAATTAAAGCCAAATGAAGGTAAGAAAGAGGATGCAGCACACCCAGCTATTCACCCAACTGGCGTATTGCCATCTAACTTATCTCCAGATGAGGAAAAGATCTATCGCTTGATTGTTTATAGGTTCATAAGCGTCTTCAGTGAGGATTCCAAATTGGAAACCATGAAAGTTGACTTGAATGTTAACAATGAGGAATTTGTATTTTCAAGAAAAAGGGTTTCTCATGAAGGATGGCTAAAGCATTATCCATTCAAGAAACAGGAAGCTGATGAGTTCCCTCCACTTAAAAAAGGAGATTTCCTAAAGATTCATGAAATCATTTCAGAGGAGAAGGAAACAAAGCCTCCTGCAAGATACAATGAAGCTTCTCTCATCAAGGAATTGGAGAAAAGAGAGCTTGGTACAAAGGCTACCCGTGCAGACATCATTGCAAAACTCTATGATAGGAAATATATTGATGGCAAAAAGATTGAAGTTAAGCCATTAGGTGTTCATATCATTGATACATTGAAGCAATACTGTAAGAACTTAACAAGCGAAGAGTTGACCCGTGAATTTGAAAGGGAACTCGATTGCTTATCTGCTGATAAGATTACAAAAGAGGAAATTCTTGCAAATGGTGAAAAGGAAGTTAGATCAATTCTCAAGGATATTAATAACAACCAAAAGGAAATTGGTTCAAAGCTTTATGAATCCTATCAAGAATCCAATGTCGTTGGTGAATGTTCCTGTGGAGGCAAGTTGCTTAAGAAGTATTCAAGAAGGAATAAGCAAACATTTATTGGATGTTCAAATTTCCCTCAATGCAGAAACACTTACTCACTTCCTAAAGGTGCAAACATATTGAAATCCACTTGCCCAACCTGTGGTTTGCCTATGATTTCAATTAAGAGAAAAGGCCAAAAGGGAAGGGAACATGTTTGTCTTGATCCAAATTGCGGAAAGGAAGTAAGCAAAAGGCGTGCTCCTGAAGTTGTTGGTAAATGTCCTGAATGTGGAAGAGACTTATTGAAACGTTCCGGAAGATTTGGTGAATTTGTTGGATGCAGTGGCTTCCCACAATGTAGATTCAGCTGCCAATTGAAGGATTTGGACAAAATATTACAAGAAAAATCAGAAGAATTAAGTAAATAATCCGATGATTATTTATAAAACTTAATGATTCTATTTTTTATTTTATTTTTTCTATTCTATTTTTCTATTTTATTTTTTTTCATTGACTATTTTTCTTTGTTCTTTCTTTATTTTTTAAACTTTTTTTTAATTTATTTTTAATTCATTTAAATTTTCTTTTTATTTTCTTTTTTATTTTTCAACCGATAATTTTATTCGCATTTATTCAAATGTTTTTTGTATTTATTTTTCCTTTATATAAAACATTAGAAAATTATATATGTATATAAAATGTATATTTAATTATTATTAAATTTAAATTGATTTTTATTAACATTGGTTTAATAATAATCATATCAAATCTTAAGTTTAATAATTTTAATTCAAAATAATTATTGCAATATATTTTAAAATATATTTAATTATTTGTTTACAAGTCGTATGCTGTTGTTTTATGAAATGGGATAATTTAAGCGCTTTTATCTTTCATGAGATGATTGGGTACTGACTATAAATTATATTCGAATATAAATTTGTAAAATGTACGAGGATTTTATATGGAAAATCAGAAAGTTAAAACAATTTTAAAATCTGTGGTTATCATAGCAATATTGTTTGTTTTGGTTTTTGGTCTCAGAGCTCAAGCCGCTGACATTGGTGGAGTTCCAAATGAAATTAAAGCAAATTATGTGGATGCTGATGGTCTTCCTTATTTCAGTGAAATGGACTCATACTTTAACTTAAGGATGACTCAAGATTATATGGATCATGGATATTTTGGTGATACTTTAGTAAATGGTTCTGGTTGGGATATGCATTCATACTATCCATCAGGAAGGGACGTTGGGTCCTATCAGCCGATGATTGCGTATGTCACATCAGTCTTATATGGAATAGTGAACATGTTCCAGGACATGTCCCTTAAGGAAGTGGCATTTTGGACTGGTGCATTCATTTCATCATTTGCTGTAATTCCTGTTTACATATTCACAAGAAGAATAACCAATGATTATGGTGCAATTGCAGCTACATTGATTGTAGCTTTAGGTCCTAACTATATTACACACACATTTGCAGGATTTTTCGATACAGACATGTTTAACGTAACCTTGCCTTTATTCTTTATACTCTTCTTTGTTGAAGCGGTTAAAAGCGATAAATTGGTTCATAGAGTGATATTCGCAATCTTATCTGTTATCACTATTGGTATTTATTCCCTTTCATGGACTGGGTATATGTTTTATCCTGCAGTAATGATAATTGTGATGATAGTATTCTTTATACTATGTTTCTATCTGGACATTGAAGTGTTGGAACCATTTAGAAATTATAGTAATAAGCTAAACTGGTTGATTAATCAAAAAGAATTGTTCCCAGTAGCTTTAATTGTTGTTTTAGGTGCTATCGGCTTATTGTTCACTGTTGGAATCGGCGGTATACTTGATGCTATATCCGGCCTTACTGGAGGTTTCTCACTTTTATCCGCATCACATGATGTATGGCCTAACGTATTTGTTTCTGTTGCAGAGATGCAAAGGCCTAACCTTTTAGCTGGCGGACTTCCAGGTGCATTCTTAGCAAACACAAGCGGTATCATAAACGGTATTGGTGGAATCGTTGCATTCTTCGGTGTTTTATTGGTATTATTCACTTTTGTCCAAAGATTGCTTAGATTAAGATCTGTAAAGGTTAAAGGAGATTCATCAAAACCACATAAATCTAAACGTAAAGCTACTTCTATAAGAAAAGAACAAGACAGATTCAGAATTTCCCTTAAAGACATTGGGTCTTTCGGTTCAACTGACGAAATCAATAAAAGCAAACGTTTGAATGTGCTTTACTTAAGCTTATTCCTTGTATGGATTCTTGCATCTGCAGCAGCAGTAACTCAAGGTACAAGGTTTATTCAGGTATTGGTTGTTCCTATGGGTATCTGTGCAGGTATTTTTGTAGGATATGCAGTTGATTATGTCAAAGCCAATATTGATGATGACAGAACTTTATTCTTGATAGCTATTGTGTGTTCTTTCTTGATTGCATTCCCACTTAGTCAAATCGGTTATGCTATTGACAATGCTGTATTGATAGGTTCAATCGTGTTTGTTGCTCTTGTAGTTATTTCTGGAGTATTCATATACCTTAGAAAATCTGTCAGGGATTCAGATGTGTCCCTTAAAAAGGCATTGGTTGTAGTATTGATCACTTTAGCTTTAGTGTCTCCAACTGTTTGTGGTGCTTACCAGACTACTGCGCTCACAGTTCCTGGTTCAAGTGACCCAATATGGAATGCTATGGACTATGTTAAGGAAAACACTACTGATGATACAGTTATCATTTCCTGGTGGGACTTCGGTTACCTATTCCAAATTGCATCTGACCATCCAACTTCTTTTGATGGGGGTTCTCAGTCAGGGGACCGTGCATACTGGGTAGGTAAAGCATTGACTACTTCAGATTTCGCCCAATCTAAAGGAATCTTGCAGATGTTGGGTACTACTGGTAGCAATGCTTCTGAATTATTATGCAATTACACAGGAAGCAATGTAACTGCAGTTGATGCATTGGACAAAACCTTAGGTATGAGTAGGGAAAATGCTAAATCAACTTTAGTCAAAGACTATAATTTAACTGAAAGCCAAGCAAGTGCTGTTGTAAAACAGTCACACCCATCCAATCCGAATAATGTTGCATTTGTTTTAAGTTCAGACATGATTCAAAAAGCGGGATGGTGGTCCTACTTCGGTTCATGGAACTTTGATACATTAGACAGTACAAACTATCAATATTATGTAGCTCCTAATTATGTTACAATCAATCCTAACTCTCAAGGCAGCATTCCAGTATTGAATGATAGTAATATCTTATTCAGTGCTGATGTCAAAAGAGGATCTAATGGTACTAACCAAACCACTGCTCAAATGACTGCTACTTGGGCTAACAATGGAAGTAAGGTTGACTTGAATGGTAGTGAATATAACCCTCTCAAAGCAAGTAATCTTGTTGCTATTGAAGATGGTTACTTAACTGTAAACAAGACCTTGGATAAAAACGGAAATTATACAATATACCTTTTAAGTTCCGAAAATCAGTACACTGCTATAGTAATGGATAATGAACTTAGAGACTCTGTCTTTACCAGATTATTCCTATTAGGTGGTGTAGGTCAAGATACCTTTACAATAAGTGACATGCAGGATGGAGTTGCTACTTGGACCATTAATAATGGGGCTTCAAGTTCTGATAACGCAGATTCTAATGCATAGTGACATAACGTTTAGTTATGTTTAAAATTTAAAATGGAGTTAAGATTATAATTAAAACTGTCCATTAGTTTTTCTTATAACTCTTTAACTTTTTTCTTTTTTTTTAATTATTGCTATCTTTTTGCAATTTAGTTTCTTATTTTACCGCATATTTTATATGTTAAAAATACAAAATTTATATTATAATAAAATATTTACATTTTTCAATTTTCTAATAATGGCATCATAAAATTGATTATTGGATGATTATTGGATTATTTCAAAATTAATTCTTATTTCGTAATAAATTATTATTGGGGAGTTTATGTCTATAGAAGAAAAAATAAAAGCTATTGAAGAGGAAATTCAAAAGACACCTTATAATAAAGCTACTTCTCACCATATAGGTAAATTAAAGGCTAAGATTTCAAAGCTTAAGGAAGAACAGATTAAAAGAAGTAGTGGTGGATCCAAAGGTGAAGGGTTCCACATTAAGAAGAGCGGTGATGCTACAGCGGTTTTGGTAGGTTTCCCATCAGTAGGTAAATCTACATTGCTTAATGAATTAACCAATGCTGAAAGTAAGGTTGGAGCTTATCAATTCACTACTTTAGAAATTATTCCTGGAGTTATGGAATATAATAATGCTCAAATTCAAATTTTTGACATTCCTGGAATCATTACCGGTGCTGCTGGAGGTAAAGGTAGAGGTAAAGAGATTCTATCTGTTGCAAGAACTGCGGACTTGATTATCGTGGTATTGGATACACTTAATCCACAGCATTTGAATGTTATCTTAAAGGAGCTTGATAATGTAGGTGTAAGGCCAAATCAAACCAAACCTGATGTTAGAATCAAAAAGACACGTAAAGGTGGAGTCAATGTTTCTACAACAGTTCCTTTAACCTATTTGGATGAAAAAACCATCAGATCAATTATAAATGAGTATGGGATCCACAATGCAGATGTCTTGTTTAGGGATGATGTAACAATTGACCAGTTCATTGATGTTATTGAAGACAATAAATCCTATGTTCCTATGATGATTCTATTGAATAAGGTGGATTTGGTTGACCTTGATTACCTAAAGCAACTTCAAAAGGAAATTCCTGAATTCATACCTATTTCTGCAGATAAGAAACTCAATATTGATGCACTTAAAGAGGAAATATTCGACCATGTAGATTTAATTAGGGTTTATTTAAAGCCGCAAGGTAGAAAAGCAGATATGGAAGATCCGTTGGTTATCAGAAGAGGGTCTACAGTTATTGATGCATGTGAAAAGTTACACAGGGAATTCGTTAAAAACTTTAGGCATGCTAAGATTTGGGGAACTTCAGTAAAATTCCCAGGTCAAAAGGTAGGTCCAGACCATGTCCTTGAGGATGAGGATGTCTTACGTATAATTCTTAAAAAATAATATTGCAGTGTTTAGCATGTCTATTTTAAATGATTTGTCCGAAGATACAGTTATTTTTATTTCAGGCACTCCTTGCACGGGCAAAACAACTGTTGCAAGTGATTTGAACGATTACCTGTCCAGCAATGGATTTCATTCAAGACTCATTAAGGTAAATGATTTTGCAATTGAAAATGACTTGGTTTTAGGTGAAGATCCCGATAAGCTTTATAAAGTCATTGACATTGATGGATTAAATGAATCTTTGAATGAGGAAATCGATAAAAGCAGTGATTGTGTTTTAATAGTGGAAGGTCATTTGTCTCATCTTTGTGAAGGTGCAGATAAAATGATTGTTCTTCGTTTAAATCCATCCATTCTTAAAAATAGGCTTGAAGAAAGGAACTATTCAGAGTCTAAAATTCAAGAAAACCTTGAAGCTGAAGCATTGGCAGTCTGTTCAGCAGAAGCTTATGAGATTTATGGGGATAAAACCAATGAGATAGATGCAAGTGATAAGTCTGTTGAAGAGATTCGTGATTTGATAATAGATATTGCATCTGGTAAAATGGAATGCCCTGTTGGTTCAATCGATTATATGGAATGGCTTTTGGAATAATTTTTTCATTGTTCTTCCCATATTCATTTTAATATGTTCTGAACCTTAAAATTTTAAAAATAATTAATTTATGCTATTTTTGTCTTATTTTTATAATATTATATATAATATAGAAAACCTTTTTATATAATAAAAAACATATCTTATCTTAATATTCCTCTTGTACTATTATATTATAGGAATATTTATTTAATTACTTTATTTTTACATTGCTTAAAATGTGATTTCTCATCAAAATCTACTTTTATTTAGGCAATAAGTTATTTTAAAGAGATTATACTATGTATGAGAGGAGTATCTATGGCTAGAGGAAAAAAACCTGATTGGATGATTGAGATAGCTCAAGAAAGGATGGATATTCTTTTTAATCGTGCAGAAAAGGAATATAAAGAACATCCTGAAAGATCTCATCGTTATGTTGAGCTTGCTCGAAAGATTTCCAAAAAGTATAATGCAAAAATTCCTCAAGTTTGGGGACGAAGATACTGTAAAAATTGTTACAAGTTTTTGGTTCCCGGTCACAACTGCGCTGTCCGGCTAATTAATAATGAAATTAATATTTATTGTGGCGAGTGTGGCCATATTATGAAAATTCCTTACATCAGGGAAAAAAAGTTAAAAAGGAGAGCTAAAATTGACTCTTACACTTTCAAAAAAAGAGATTATGAATGAAGCTCGTTCCGCTATGACAATAAATATTGGAAAAGCTGGTGTTAATGACAATGTTATTGAAGAGATTAAACGTCAGTTAAAATCCAATCCTATTATTAAATTACGATTTGCTAAAAATGTAGCAAGAAATAAAGATGATTTAATAAGCAACATTGTTGAAGGCACTAAATCCCAACTTATTGACGTTAGAGGAAATGTTGCTGTTATTTATAAAAAGCAATCTAATTAGATTATTCGCTTAGAGTTACAGACACCAGTCTTAGGTGAGTAAGAAAATTGGATTAGAAACATATTAATTGGAGAAAATTATATGACAACTGTATTTGATGTTCCTGCAGAGTTATTAATTAATACTGTTGCAGATGAATTTAGAGATAATAATGATAAAATTGTTGCCCCTGAATGGACAAAACTTGTTAAAACTGGTGTTCACAAAGAAAGAAAACCAGAAAACATCGACTGGTGGTATGTAAGATGCGCTTCTATCTTAAGAAGAGTTTATATTGATGGACCAGTTGGAGTAAGAAGTTTAAGAACCTTCTACGGTGGTAAAAAAGACAGAGGAGTTAACCCTGAAAAATTCAGAAAAGGTAGTGGCTCTATTGTAAGAGTAGCTTTACATCAATTAGAAGATGCAGGTTACGTGGAAAAAGTCGATGCTGGAAGAATTATTACTCCAGAAGGTAGATCTTTCTTAGATAATACTTCTGCTGAATTAATTAAAGATATTCCAGAACTTTCAAAATATTAGGTAGAATTAATTAGAATTAATCATGGAATATTTTTGATGATTATTTAATGGTTGATTCAATGAAAAATATTTAAATTAATGGGGTTTTTATTATGAGTGAACTTGATGAAATACGCAAAAGACGTATGGCTGAATTACAACAACAACAAGCAGCTATGAATGCTGATCCACAACAAATGGCACAGCAACAATTGCTAGAGCAGCAAGCTGCTCAACAACAAGCAGAAATGCAAGCTCAGTTAAAGCAAGCTATGAAACAGATTTTGACTCCAGAAGCTCGTGGTAGATTAGATAATCTCAGATTAACTAAACCAGAACTCGTTCAAAATATTGAAATCCAATTGCTTCAATCAGCTCAAGCAGGTTCTCTTAGAGGAAAAGTAACTGATGAACAACTTAAAGTTTTACTTAAAAATCTCATGGGTCAAAAAAGAGAAATCCACATTACAAGAAGATAATTGACTAGTGATTTGGTAAAATGAAAGCTTGTGTTCTTTATAGCGGTGGCAAAGACAGTTCATTGATGGGAATTATCCTTGACCAATTAGGTTTTGATGTTGAACTCGTTACTGCTAACTTCGGCGTTTATGATTCATTTCATCCAGCTAGAAAATCTGCAGAGTCCATTGGTTTAAATCATAAGGTTTTAGATTTGGACATTTCCATTTTGGAAAAAGCTGTTGATATGATTATGGAAGATGGTTTTCCTAATGATGGGATAAAGTATCTTCACGAAGCTGTTGTCGAGGAAGTTGCAAATCATTACGAACTTGTTGCTGATGGCACAAGAAGGGATGACAAGACTCCTAAGCTCAACAGAAATCAAATCAGAAGCTTGGAAGACAGAAAAGATATTCAATATATGAATCTTGATAGTTTTGGATATAAGACCATCAAATATCTTGTAGACAATCTTTTTGAATTGAAGCATGAAAAGAGCAATAAGGATACAAGTTCAGATTATGAGGTTGAAATCCGCTTATTGATTGATGAAAAAGGAGGAAATTCCTCAGATATTTTCCCAGAACATTATCAAACTAATGTTAGTGGGCTAAAGAAACAGATCAATAGGATTTAGTTGTTATCATTGGAATTAAGATTAATTAAATTATTTTTCAAAATATCAAATTTATTATATTCGCGGTGAAAAAATGAGTAGAAATAAACCATTAGCTAAAAAATTAAGAATGGCTAAAGCTAATAAACAAAACAGAAGAATCCCTATTTGGGCTTATTCTAAAACTCAACGTAAATTAAGATACAGACCTAAACCTAGACATTGGAGAAGAAATGATCTTAAAATATAGGGGTGTTTAATATGGCAGAAGAATTAGAAAGAACTTATGTTATTCCACTTAGAAAAGTTAAAAATGTAAAAAGAACTATCAGAGCTCCTAGAGCTATCAGAGAAGTTCAAAGCTTTTTAATGAAACATATGAAAGCGGAAGAAGTTAAACTTGATGCTTCTATTAATGAATTTATTTGGGAAAGAGGAATTCAAAAAATTCCATCTAAAGTAAAAGTAAACGCTGTAAAAGATGAAGAAGGTGTTGTTAAAGCAACTTTAGCAGAAAACTAATTTTGCTATGACTATATTTAATCATCTTTTCAATCTATTAAAAATTAAAATTTATATAAGGAATAAAATATGCTTAAAAGAATAAATTTAACTGGAAATCCTAATTTAGGAGTTTACATATCCGTTAATGATGAAGTAGCTATTGTTCCTTTTAATCTTCCTACTGAAATGGAACCTGTGATGAAAGAGGCACTTGAAGTCGATTTGATTAGAACTTCTATTGCAGGATGCAATTTGAATGGAGTTCTCGCTACTGGAAATTCTAATGGTTTTGTTGTTTCTCCACACACAACTGATAGGGAAATGGAACTTTTAGAGGATGCAGGGCTTAATGTTGCAAGACTTCCTGGTAAATATACTGCAGTGGGAAATATCCTTGCAGTAAACGATTATGGTGCTATGGCAGGTCCAAACATTAAGGAAGAAACTATAAAAGTCATTGAGGATACTTTAAAGGTTCCTGTAGAGATATATCAATTTGCTGATTCCAAAATTGTCGGTTCAGCAAGTATAATCACTAATAAAGGTGCGCTTTTACATAGAGATACCTTATCTGACGAACTTGGACATGTTGAAGAGTTCTTTAAGGTTGAAGGAAATATAGGGACAGTATGCAAAGGTATGCCTCTTGTAGGTGCATGTGGTATCGCTAACTCTAATGGAGTTATGGTTGGAGAACATACCACTGGTCCTGAAATGGCTAGAATCGAAGAAGCTTTAGGCTTTTTGGATTTCGGTGATTTTTAATTTCATCATAGTTTAAGGATATGTTGTGTTAATTGATTATTTTCATTAATATTCGATTATATGTCAGATGATTAATTATAGTATTATTAGGAAGGGATTCTTATGTTAACAAAAATTTATAGAATTAAAGGTAGTTTTGTAATGGGCAGTGAAACCCAAGTTTTCACTAAAGAATTCAAAGCTATCAACGAAGAAGACATTTATGAAAAACTTTATTCCATTTTTGGAAGTAAACATAGAATAAAAAGAAGTCAAATTAAAGTTGACTCTATTGAAGAAATTTCTGAGGATGAAGTAGAAGATCCTGTAGTTAAAGCAATTCTCTAGAGGATCAATCATAATCTTAAGGTGTTAAAATGGAAGACCAGCAAAAATTACAACAAATTTTAGCTCAACTTGAAGTTTACAAATCCCAATCTGAGTTATACCAAACTCAAATTGATGCAGTTCAAACTTCTCTTGCTGAAATTAAAATTTTAGAATCTACATTAGATGATATAAGTGGTAAAGACACTGTTGAGACTTTAGTACCTCTCGGTGCTGGCTCCTTCATTAATGCAGAGATTAAAAATGAAAATAAAGTTATTATGAGCCTCGGTTCTGGTGTTGCAGTATCCAAAACTTTTGAAGAAGCTAAAGAAACTGCTGCTCAGCAAAAACAAGAGCTTGAAAATACTTTAGACAAGTTATTTGCAGATTTACAACAAATCACTAATATTGTAGCTCAGCTTTCTCCTCAAGCTGAACAATTAATGCAAAAACTTCAAGCTCAAGGAATGAGGTAAGTAATGCTTTGTTTTTATTGAGTAAATAATAGATTTTTATCTATTATTCTTCTTTTTTTTTAACTATTTTTTATTTTTATTAAATTTTCTTGTTTTATTTTATTTTTTCATATGTTTTGTAGCTGTTTTTTTAAATTTTAATAACAAAATTCATATTTTATTAAAATAAGTAAGTTTATAAATAAGTAAGTTTATTAATTTTTAATTATAAAAATAATTATTGATAAAGAAATTTTAAAAAATTTAAATTATAATACTTATTATTAGGCAGGGATAAACTTGTTTGATTCATTAAAGAAAAAATTTGCTGATGCAAGTGGTAAATTAAGAAATAAAGTCGAAGATGAGGCTAAAGAAGAGAATAATGTAGAATTAATCGAAGAGCCTATCGAAGAAACTTTTGATAAAATTGAAGAATCTGAAGAGATTGAAGAATTTTCAGATGATGAAGATATTTCAGAAGAAGAATTGGATGAAATGCTGGATGCTGCTTTAGAGGAAGAGTCTGAAGAAGAATTGGAAGATTCTAAAGAAGATTCAGATGCTGATAAAAAGGAAAAATCAGGATTCTTAGGTTTCTTGAAAAGAGATAAAAAAGAAGATTCTAAAGAAGATTCAGTTGAAGATCTTGAGGAAGAGTCTGAAGAAGAAACTGAAGAAGCAGCAGAAGAAGGGGAAGAATATTCCCAAATTGATTCTGTTGAAGATTCTGAAGAAGAGATTTCAGAAGATGAAGTTGAAGAAGAGAAAGAAGAGGAATCTAAAAAATCCAGACGTTCATTATTCAGACGTAAGAAGAAAGAAGAATCTGATGAGTCTGATGATGAGGGCAAAAAGGAAAAATCCGGCGGATTCTTATCATTCATTAAGGAAAAGTCAATATCTGAAGATGATGTTGAGGATATCCTATTTGAACTTGAATTAGGTCTTTTGGAAGCGGATGTTGCAATGGATGTTTCAAGTGTTGTTGTCGAATCTGTCAAAAATGACTTGGTTGGTCAGAAAATTAAAAGAAGTAGTGATATTGAGGATTACACTTACAAGGCTCTTAAAAATGCTGTGGCTAAAATCATTGACATTGAAGGAAAATCAATGACTGAACTCCTTGAAGAGAAAGTTGCTCAAGGAGAGCCTCTTGTTGTAATGCTTGTAGGTATCAATGGTACTGGAAAAACCACCACTATTGGTAAACTTTCCAATTATTACATTAAAAAAGGTTACACTCCAGTTATTGCTGCATCAGATACATTTAGGGCAGGAGCTATTGAACAGGTTCAATATCATGCAGATAATTTAGGTGTTAAATTGATCAAGCATGAAAAGGGATCTGACCCTGCAGCTGTAGCATTTGATGCAGTTCAGCATGCTAGGGCTAAAGGAAAAGAGCTTGTATTGATTGACACTGCTGGAAGAATGCAAACAAACACCAATTTGATGGATGAAATGAAAAAGATTCGCAGAGTCTCTAAACCTGATTTGGTCGTGTTTGTAGGTGATGCATTAACCGGTAACGATGCAACAGAACAGGCAAGAAAATTCAATGAAGCTATTGATATAGATGGTGTCATACTTACCAAGGCAGATGCTGATTCAAAAGGTGGTGCTGCACTTTCAATTGGTTACATCATTAAAAAGCCAATCTTATTCTTAGGTATGGGACAATCTTATGATGACATTAAGGAATATGATGCTGACTGGATGTTAGAGCAAATATTCTCTTAAATCCATAATTTTATCCATCATTTTCCTATTTTTTTCATTTTTATTTTTATTTTTTTATTCAAATCTTATTTTACTCTTATTTTACTAAATTTAATCAATTTTAAAGCCAAATTTACTTAATTTTAAAGTTAAATTTATATATTAATTTTATAAATATATTATATATTAACTAAGTAAAATTTTGTTTAGTATTTACATAATATATTAAATGCTTTATTTTTACTTATTATATTGAACGGTTTTTAATTTTTATTTATAATCTAAAATATCCTATTTTGGATTTTTAAAATAAAACTTGTTTATCGTTTAATTCGTATTTTTTTAATTTTTTATAAAAATGGTGTGATTATGGAAATGAATAGAAATTTAAAAATTGGATTGATTGTAGCTATTTCTGTAATAGCTCTTTTCGTTTTATCCTTGCTAATTACCAATGCACCAGCTGGAGACGATAATGCAGTTCGTTTCGGTATTTTAACTCTCTTACCTCCTCTTGTGGCTATTGCTTTAGCATTCATAACCAAAGAGACTATTTTATCTTTGTTTATTGGGGTTTTCGTTGGAGAATTCATGGTTTCCGTTAACGATTTAAACATTATCAGCTCTGCTATCAATGCATTTTTAGCAATGGGTAGTCAAATTATTTCTTGTATGGCTGATCCATGGAATGCAGGTATTATCCTTCAATGTTTACTTATTGGTGGTATCATCCAATTAGTAACCAAGATGGGTGGTGCAAAAGCTTTAGCAGATGAATTTGCTAAACGTGCTGACACTCCTAGAAAAGCTCAATTATTCACTGAACTTTTAGGTTTATGTGTATTCTTTGACGATTACGCTAACTCTTTAATTGTAGGTCCTATTATGAGACCTGTTATGGACAAACTTCACGTATCCAGAGAAAAATTAGCATTTGTAGTAGACGCAACTGCAGCTCCTGTTGCAGGTATTGCTATTATTTCTACTTGGATTGGTTTAGAACTCAGTTTAATTACTCAAGGGTTCCAATCCATTGGAATGAATGTAAGTGGATTCGGTATATTTTTACAAACTATTCCATTTAGATTCTATAACATTTTAATCTTAATCTTCATTGTTATCTCTGCACTCACTTACTATGAATTTGGACCAATGAAAGAAGCAGAGAAAAGAGCACGTGCTAGAAAAGAAGATGAACCAGTCGAATCTCTTGAAGCAACCAGTTTTGATGATGTTAAACCGGTTGAAGGTATTAAATTATCTGTTTGGAATGCAATTATTCCTATTGGTGTATTGGTTGTCGGTGCACTTATTGCATTCTACTGGAGCGGATATACCACTATCTTAGGTGGAGAAGATCAAGCTTTAATTACCTTAATGAAAACCTCTCCATTATCATTCAGCGGTATATTTGAAGCATTAGCAGCTTCTGACGCATCTGTTGCTTTGTTCCAGGCAGCATTGCTTGCTTCAATTGTAGCTATTCTCATGGCAGTGCTCCAAAAAATCATGACCATCGAAGAAGCTATCAGTGAATGGGTAGGCGGTATGAAAACTATCGTTATCACTGGTGTAATCTTATTGCTCGCTTGGTCCTTAGGTGGAGTTATTGGTGAATTAGGTACTGCTGATTACTTAGTAGGTGTATTGGCAGGTGCAATACCTATATTTATTTTACCAACATTAATCTTCGTTTTAGGTGCTTTAATTTCCTTTGCAACAGGTACTTCCTATGGTACAATGAGTATTTTAATGCCATTAACCATTCCTCTTGCTTGGGCAGTAAATCCTGAAATAGGCTTTGTAATCGTATGTACCAGTGGTGTATTGACTGGTGCTATCTTTGGTGACCACTGTTCACCAATTTCAGATACTACAATTTTATCCTCTATGGGTACAAGTTGTAACCACATTGCCCACGTAAGTACTCAGATATACTATGCAATATTCGTTGCAGCTATTGCTATAATATTCGGTTACATCCCTGCAGGATTCGGTATTCAATGGTACATTTCAATCCCTGTAGCTATTGTAGTGATGTACATCGGATTAAGAGTGCTTGGTGAAAAAGTACCATTCGGAGAAGTTGAAGAAGCTTAAGAAGTTTAAGAAACTACTTAAATAGTTTTATCTATTTAAGTCTCCTTTCTCTTCTTTTTATTTTTTAATTAAATTTAAAAAATTTAATTTTATATTTAATTTTTATTAAATATTCTAACTTTAATCTTTAATTTAATATTTTAATTTTAATATAAACTTTTTTAAATTTTTTATTAGTTAAATTAATTAATAAAATGTTTTTTAAGGTTTTATTAACTAATTTAATTATTAATATTTTTAAGAATTTATTATTCTTATTTAAATTTATTTGATTTGCATTTATTTAATTGATATTTTTTATTGTAGTGATTTTATGGCGTCTGAAAAGTCTGTGTGGGATAGTAACATTGCTTTTGTTTTGGCAATGATTGGTTCCGCTGTAGGTTTAGGTAATATTTGGCGTTTCCCAAATGTTCTTTATTCCAATGGTGGAGGATCATTCATGATTCCTTATATAGTATCTCTATTTATTTTAGGAATCTCCTTTGTTTTGGTGGAATATGCGGTAGGATTTAAATTCAAAACATCCTTATCCAAGATATTTTTCACCATCAAGTCTAGATTGGAACCTATTGCTTGGTTTATCATATTGGTTGTATTCTTAATCACAACATACTATGTTTGTGTAGTTGCTTGGGACTTGATATATGTTGCTTTGAGTTTAACCAAGGCATGGGGTGCAAACCCTGATTTATTCTTTACAGTTAGTGTTTTGCATGCATCTGATTCCCTTTCAGGTATTACTACCATTGTTCCATGGGTTTTCATATCTGTTTTCCTTGTTTGGTTAAGTTCGTGGGCTATTGTCCAAAAAGACTTGAATGAGGGTATTGGTAAAGTAAGTAAAATACTATTGCCTGTCTTAGTTGTAATTGTAATTGTAATTGTTGCATTTTCCTTGACTTTACCTGGTGCTTCAATAGGTTATACTCAGATATTCACTCCAGATTGGTCTGCCTTAACCAATCTGAATGTGTGGTTGGCTGCATTTGGTCAAATCGTATTTTCACTTAGTTTAGGTATGTCAATTGCACTTACATATGCAAGCTACCTCCCAGAGGATTCCAAATTAACTGACAATGCTTTGATTGTAGCATTTTCCAACTCTGGATTTGAAGTGTTCAATGCAATTGGAATCTTCTCAATCTTAGGATTCATGACTTTAACCACTGGAATTCCATTCAATGAATTGGTTACTGAAGGAACAGGTTTAGCATTTGTTGTTTTCCCAAAGGTATTTAATGTAATGGGTCCTTGGGCATCTGTTATTGGACCATTGTTCTTCTTATGTATCTTATTTGCAGGTCTAACTTCTTTAATGGCTCTCCTTGAAGTGGCGTCATTTGCAATTTCTGAAAAATTCGGCTTTTCAAGAAGAAAATCCGCAACTTTAGTATGTGTTGTTGGATTCTGCATATCCTGTTTATTCTCAACTGCTGCAGGAAGTTACCTCTTGGGAATCTTTGATGCATTCCTAAACAACTTTGCATTGCTATTTGGAGTATTCCTTGAATGTATAATATTTGGTTGGATATACAATTTCGATGAGCTTGTTGAAGTATTAAACAGTCATTCATCCATTCAAATGGATTCATTCTGGAAGATTATTATCAAATATATATTGCCTGTTTGTATCTTTGTATTGTGGGCTCAAGGAGTTTACAGCACTATTTTAACTGGAGACACTACAAGCCATCTGATTATGCTTGCTTTAGCAATCGTTCTTGTAATTGTTCCAATAATATTCACTCTATTGCCTGCAAAGAATGAGGATTATTACAAGCCAATTCAAGATGATTAAACTTAATAGTCATCTTTTTATTTCTTTTCTATTTTTTCTATTTTTTCTATTTTTTCTTGCTATTTTTATTATTTTTACTATTTTCAGTATTTTCTCATCTTTTTTCATCTTTCTTATCTTT